>CAZWAN010000050.1:0-20305 GCA_964631875.1 uncultured Flavobacteriaceae bacterium | reverse complement strand
TCTATTTATCTTTTTATTGATGATGATAAGGTTCATTGTTTAATATAGTAAAACCTCTATAAATTTGCTCAATTATAAACAACCTGACCATCTGATGTGAAAATGTCATTTTTGACAGGGAAATTTTTTCATTGGCTTTTTGGTAGATAGTGTCAGAAAATCCATAAGGCCCTCCTACGACAAAGACCAATTGTTTGAGTCCAGAATTCATTTTTTTTTGCAAAAATTCAGAAAAACCAACTGAGTGGAACGATTTGCCATTTTCATCTAATAAGATAAGTTCATCAGTAGGTTCAATCTCTTTTAATATGAGCTCTCCCTCCTTCTCCTTCTGCTGAATTTCAGATAAATTCTTTGTCTTCTTTAGGTCAGGAATTACCCTTATGTCAAATTTAGCGTAGTGTTTCAATCGTTCCTGATAGACTTCAATCAATGATTGCATTTCTTTGCTATCCGTTTTTCCAATAACCAAAAGTTTAATTTTCATCTTTTACTTTAAGAGCCTAAAGATAAAAACTTATTTTTGTAATGCTAAAATTCAGATTATGATCAGCGAAGAACAATTTCAAAAGGAACTTAAAATTATCATAAAAAACGCGCTGCGGGAAGATGTTGGGGATGGAGATCACAGCTCTTTGGCTTGTATTCCAAAATTGGCATTAGGCAAAGCTAAATTAATGGTAAAAGAATCCGGAATAATTGCAGGAATTGAATTTGCCAAAATGATTTTTGAAGAAGTAGATCAAAATCTGGAAATAGAGTCCTTTTTAAAAGATGGGGACAAAGTGTCTCTTGGGGATATTGCCTTTTATGTTAAGGGTTCTTCCCGGTCAATTTTAAAAGCCGAAAGGCTGGTGCTTAATTCGATGCAAAGAATGAGTGCAATTGCCACAAAAACCAATCAATTCGCAGCCCGATTAGAAGGAACCAAAACAAAGATATTGGATACAAGAAAAACAACTCCCGGTATTAGAGCTATAGAAAAATGGGCCGTAAAAATTGGTGGTGGAGAAAATCATCGCTTTGCGCTTTACGATATGATCATGCTGAAAGACAATCACATTGATTTTGCAGGTGGTGTTCACAAGGCAATCGAAAAAACACAAAAATACCTTCATAAAAATCAATTAGATCTTAAAATTATTGTTGAGGCCAGAAATTTGGAAGAAATCAAAAAAATAATGGAACACAAAGATATTTACAGAATTTTGATCGATAATTTTGATTATGATGAGACCAGAAAAGCCGTAAAGTTGATAGGAGATTTTTGCAAAACTGAATCCTCGGGTGGTATTACTTTAGAAACCGCTCGCAGGTATGCCGAATGTGGTGTTGATTACATTTCTTCGGGTGCTTTAACGCATTCTGTAAGTAATATGGATTTGAGCTTAAAAGCTGTATAATTATTTCACACTGTCCTTTAACATTGGCACGAAACGGAAATCTCCATATTCCTTTTTGTCAAATTCGTTTTCACCCTTTCTTGTAAAAACAGTCATTTTTTGAACCTCATCACCTACAGGTATAACCAATTTCCCCCCTATTTTTAATTGGCTCAACAATGGGTTAGGGACATAAGGAGCTCCGGCAGTAACTAAAATTCCATCAAAAGGAGCTTCTTCTTCTAAACCGAGATAACCATCTCCGAAAATTAGTTTTTTGGGTACATAGCCTACTTTAGGCAAGAACTTCTTTGCCTTGTTGTACAACTCCTTTTGCCTTTCAATACTATAAACAATAGCCTTTAGTTCCAATAATACGGCTGTTTGATAACCCGAACCTGTACCAATTTCTAAAATTTTACATCCTTCTTTTACTTCCAGAAGTTCAGTTTGGAAAGCAACCGTATAGGGTTGAGAAATGGTTTGATCAGCAGCTATAGGAAAAGGTTTATCTTGATATGCAAAATCAATAAACCCGGAATCCATAAAAAGATGTCTTGGTACATTCGAAATGGCCTCCAATACTTTTTTGCTTTTTATTCCCTTTGCTTTAAGGGTAGCAACGAGCTGATTTCTAAGTCCTTTATGTCTCGGTAAATCTTGTAACATATCGAATCAAAAATAGAGAATAAATTTACTTAACCATGAGTTTTTTGTAAATTTGGTAAAATTATTTTTTTATGTTAAAAGCAGGCGTTCTGGGAGCCGGTCATCTCGGCAAAATTCATTTAAAGTTACTCAATCAAAGCAATAAATACGAGTTGGCAGGATTTTTTGATCCCGATAGGGAATATGCCTTAAAAGTTTCACTGGAATTTGGTTATCATTTGTTCGATTCTGTAGAAGATTTGATTAATCATGTGGATATGGTAGATATTGTTACTCCAACTTTAAATCACTATGAATGCGCTAAATTGGCGGTTGAAAAAGGTAAACATATCTTTATAGAAAAGCCCATTACAAAAACCTTAGAGGAAGCACAAAGTTTAAGAGATCTGGTAAAGAAAAATGGCGTTCGCGGGCAGGTTGGCCACGTGGAAAGATTTAATCCCGCTTTTACTGCTGTAAAAGATCAGATTTCAGAACCCATGTTTATTGAAGCACACAGATTAGCTGAGTTTAATCCGAGGGGGACCGATGTTCCTGTGGTTTTGGACTTGATGATTCATGATATAGATATAATTCTAAGTGTCGTTAAATCGAAGATTAAAGCAGTTCATGCAAGCGGAGTTTCTGTGATAAGCGACACACCGGATATTGCCAATGCAAGAATTGAATTTGAAAATGGCTGTGTGGCTAATTTAACTGCGAGCAGAATTTCTTTGAAGAATATGCGTAAATCGAGATTTTTTCAAAAGGACGCCTATATCTCGGTCGATTTTTTGGAGAAAAAAAGTGAAGTAGTAAGAATGAAGGATGTACCGGAAAATCCGGATGAATACGCTATGATTTTACAAAATGCAGAAGGCGTAAAAAAACAAATCTATTTTGAAAACCCAACAATCCATCAGAATAATGCCATTTTGGATGAGTTGGAAACATTTGCAAACGCCATTCAAAATAATACCAAACCAATTGTTTCTTTAGAGGAAGGAACAGAAGCACTTCGTGTAGCTCAGATGATTATAGATGACTTTTAATTTTTCATATGCTATGCAAACAAAAGTAACTACAGAACATCAAAAAGGTCAGGCGGTAATTTTTAAAAATCCCATTTTAGAGAAATTTACCAAAACAAGTTTAAAAATGAATGTTTTGGTGTATGGCGCTGTAATTACTGGCTTAATTTATTTCGCTCTACAAGTGGTTAATATTCAACCTACCACATTTTTGGTTGTCTTTCTGTTGGCTATTTTTTCTTGGACTTTTGCTGAATATATTTTGCACAGGTATTTATTTCATTGGATTTCAGAAAACAAATACATCCAAAGATTTCATTTCATCATGCATGGGTCACATCATTTATATCCGAAAGATGAAGAAAGATTATTGATGCCACCCATTCCCGGATTGATCATGGCAACAATTTTGTTCTCAATTTTTTATTTTATTTTTTGGATGATTGGACTGCCTCATTTGACATGGGCCTTTTTTCCGGGATTCTTTTTGGGGTATCTTTTGTATTCTTTTTTGCACAGAGCTACGCATGTGAACAAACCCCCAAAAAAATTTAAATATCTTTGGAAGCATCACAGTTTACATCATTACAAATATCCTGATAAAGCTTTTGGCGTTTCAACCACACTTTGGGATAGAATTTTTGGCACAATGCCACCCCTTAAAAACTAAATTATGAAAAACATATCTGTCATTGGTGCCGGGACAATGGGAAATGGAATTGCCCATGTTTTTGCACAAAGTAATTACCATGTAACCTTGATCGACATTTCTGGAGTAGCATTAGAAAAAGCTATTTCAACCATCACCAGCAATTTGGATAGAATGTTGGCTAAGGACAAAATTACGTCAAAAGAAAAGAATGACACACTGAGTCATATCAAAACAACAACTTCTATGAAGGAAGGTTTGGTAGAAGCGGATTTGGTGGTTGAAGCAGCTACTGAAAACGTAGATTTAAAGTTGAGTATTTTTAAAGGAATTGATGAATTAGCTCCTCAAAAAGCGATTCTTGCAACAAACACATCATCTATTTCCATAACTAAAATTGCAGCTTCAACAAAAAGACCTGAAAAGGTGATTGGGATGCATTTTATGAATCCTGTTCCTATCATGAAACTCGTTGAAGTTATTCGCGGTTATTCAACTTCTGATGAAGTGACAAAAATGATTATGGATCTTTCAAAAGATTTGGGAAAAGTTCCAGTTGAAGTAAATGATTACCCCGGTTTTATAGCCAACAGAATTTTGATGCCCATGATCAATGAAGCTATTTATTCACTGTTTGAGGGAGTTGCCGGAGTATATGAAATCGATACGGTAATGAAATTAGGCATGGCTCACCCCATGGGGCCTCTTCAATTAGCAGATTTTATCGGACTTGATGTTTGCCTTTCTATTTTGAATGTTCTACATGACGGGTTTGGCAATCCGAAATACGCTCCTTGCCCTTTACTGGTAAATATGGTAACTGCGGGTAAATTAGGTGTTAAATCCGGAGAAGGGTTTTACGATTATGTGGAAACAAAAAAAGCTGAAAAAATTTCTGCTCGTTTCCAATAAATGAAAAGACCGAAGAAGATCTTCGGTCTTTTTTATATTATAGCCATTTTAAAAAATAGTCCATTAATTCTTCTTTCAATTCATAATGCAATTTTATATATGTTTTCATATCATCACGGAGTGTGTTTTGTTGACTTCTTAAACGATCATCGTCTTCACTTCCTTTTTCCAGCGTTTCTACAATTCTCCTTTTCATTCTGATCCTTTGCAGTAACTGACCTATTACTTCCTTTTCTCTTATTATTCTATTCTGAAATCCTTCCAGAGGTGCCATCGCCTTCACACCTAAATTTCTTTTTGCAATTTCTTCCAATTTCTTCTCAAACCTTTCCATTTCCTCCTTGTGAAATCTCAGTTCTTTCTTCCAAACGGAAAGGTTAAATTTGAGGTCGCTTAAATAAACTATTTTAGTCTCCATGGTCTATGATCTTTTAAATATTAAACTCTATAAATTTCATTAAAAAAAATGACAATAGAACTGATATTACTCATTTTTTTATCGATTTTGATGAAAAATCAGCAAAAGCATGATTTATGTATTTAATAACATCTGAAGCAATCATACTTTCTTCACTGATACCATCTTCTAAAGCACGATCAGCCGCACTTCCATGAAGATAAATACCCATCACAGTTGCGATTATTGGTTTATATTTCTGAGCCAATAAACCTGTGATCATTCCTGTGAGTACGTCGCCACTTCCCCCTTTTGACAAACCGGGGTTTCCCGTGCTGTTAAAGTATTTCTCTTGTTTATATACAACAAGTGTATTGGCTCCTTTGATTACAAGTATACAATTATACATTTCGGAAAACTTGGTCATCAAATCAATCTTTTCATAATCATTTGACCACTTTCCAATCAATCTTTCCAGTTCCCTGGGATGAGGAGTTAAAATAGTTTCAGGGGGCAATAAATCTAAGTAATCAATATTTTTTGATAATATATTTATGCCATCTGCATCTATCACTAAGGGCAGGGTATTATGTTTTAAAAAACGAAGAAAACCCTCGGTTGTAATGTCTGATGTGCCCATACCCATTCCCACACCTATCACAGAAGGATTCACTTTAAAATTAAAATAGGCTAACTGAAAATCACTATCTACTTCAACCATTGCCTCTGGTACACTATTTTGGAGTATGTCATAACCACATTTGGGCACAAATGCAGTGACCAAACCAGAGCCTGTTCTCAATGCTGCTTTCGTCGATAAAGCAACCGCACCAATTTTTCCATAACTACCACCCATCATTAGGCTATGACCAAATGTCCCTTTGTGATCAAATCTTTTTCTTTTTTTATAGAAACTTTTAACAAGGTCAAAATCAGTATAATTGGCAGAGCTAGATTCAATGGATAAATATTTTTTTGAAAGTCCTATATCTATGACCACGATTTCACCGGAAAATTTGGCGTAATCAGGTAATAACAGGTTCAGTTTTGGAGATTGAAAAGTAAGTGTTTTATAAGCATTGATTGCAATCTGTCCGCCGGATAGACGAGAATCAGTTGTCAAGCCGGATGGCATATCAATAGAAATGATTTCCCTACCTAGATTGTTGATCAACTGAATAAGTTTGGCAGTAAAACCTGTAATCTCTCTGCTGATTCCTGTTCCAAAAATCGCATCTATAACAAGGTCATCTGTTCCTATTTCAATCTGAAAATCATTTGACCTTATATGATTTACCGCGACTTCTAAATCATTCAATCTTTTCAAATTCTTTTTAAAATTCTGACTTTGATCTGTGCTAAAATGAACAATATAAACACAAACCGCATGACCTTTTTCATGGAATTTTCGAGCCATGACAAGTCCATCACCACCGTTGTTCCCTACCCCACAAAAAAAACAAAGTGTCCTGTTTTCTAAAGTTATATGATGACAGATCCATTCAAAACATGCCGTTGCAGCTCTTTCCATTAAATCCAAAGAGGAAATTTTTTGATCTTCTATGGTAAAAGCATCCCATTTTTGAATTTGTGCAGCATTAAATATTTTCATTGCAATAAAACCTTGGTCTAAGGTAAAGAATAGGGAGGAATACAAAAAGAAATTCAAAAAAAAACTCGCCTGAGCGAGTTGTTATGTTTTAACCTTTAAAAACACCCATTTTTAAATACTTCTCCATCCTCGTTTCAACAAGTTTTTTAGAGGATAATTTTTTAAGTTCAGCATAAGAATTCAAAATCTCCTCTCGAACTGTTTTATATGTCATCTCTCTATCTGAATGGGCTCCACCAAGAGGCTCCTTTATAATTCCATCGATTAGTTTTAATTTATTCATGTCAGGGGCTGTAAGTTTTAAAGCTTCCGCTGCTCTTTCCTTGTAATCCCAACTTCTCCAAAGAATGGAAGAACAAGATTCAGGAGAAATCACCGAATACCATGTATTTTCCAGCATAAAAACTTTATCGCCTACACCAATTCCCAGGGCACCTCCAGATGCTCCTTCACCGATAATCACTACAATTATCGGCACTTTTAATCGAGTCATTTCAAAAATATTTCTCGCAATGGCTTCACCCTGCCCTCTTTCCTCCGCTTCCAGGCCAGGATATGCTCCAGGTGTATCAACAAAACTCACTACAGGAATATTAAACTTTTCAGCCATTTTCATTAACCGCAAAGCCTTCCTGTATCCTTCAGGGTTAGACATTCCAAAATTTCTATATTGTCGCATTTTGGTATTAATCCCCTTTTGCTGTCCGATAAACATGAATGATTGATCGCCAATTTTACCCAAACCGCCAACCATCGCTTTGTCATCTTTTACATTTCTATCACCGTGTAATTCAAAAAAAGTACCTTGCGTTAGGTTGTTGATAAAATCAAGTGTATAGGGCCTTGAAGGGTGTCTGGATAATTGAACCCTTTGCCAGGGAGTCAATTTTCCATAGATTTCCTTTTTTGATTCGGCTAATTTTTTTTCTATTTTTTTACAGGTATCTGTAACATCGACATCGCTCTCTTCTCCAATGGCCTGACATTTCGTTAGTTGCTCTTGAAGTTCTTTTACCTGAGTTTTGATGCGTTCATCTTGTTTTGCTCTTGAATGTCTTTGATGGCTAATTCAAAATCTAAATATTCCATAATATTAACATATATTGCTGACCATGCTTGGATCAAAAATCACACTTTTTGGGGAGAAAAGTTTACAAATATATAAACAATAAATCAAAATCTATTAGCCATTGTACTTTGCTTTCAACTTCATCAACCCATTTAAAATCACCGCACTAAAAATAAATAAGGCACCGATGTAAAATGTTATGTCCATTTTTTCCTTTGAACCAAAGATTAAAATCGCTAAAAGAATTCCATAAACCGGTTCCAAATTATTGGTTAAAACGATAGTAAATGGGCTCATTTTATGTAATAAATTTGTAACCACCACAAAAGGATATGCCGTGCATATTGTTGCCAAAATCAATAAATACATGAGGTCACTCAAAGATGTTTTTGAAATAGAGCCTATAAAATCACCTTGAAAAAGAAGAACAACAAATATGAAAATCGAGGCAAAAAAAAGTTCGTAGAACGCAATATGCACTGCCTTATATTTTTTGATATTTTTCCCATTTAAAATTGAAAAAAAGGCCAAAATGATGGCAGAAGTAAGTGCATAAAAAACACCCAATCTATAGTCATCACTTATTTGAAAAATAATAACAAAACCAACCAAAGCAAGAGCGGCCAGAAACACTTCATAACCTAAAATCTTTCGATTGTTAAATAAAGGGTCGAACAATGCTACAAACACCGCGCTCGTTGACATTGTAACTAATGTGGTTGAAATGTTAGATACTTTGATAGCATGAAAAAAAGTGATCCAGTGTAAAGCGATCAATACCCCTCCAAGCAGTAATTTCAACAAACCCACCTTATCAATTTTGAAGCTTGTTCTTTTGATCAAAAAGAAAATTGCTAAGGTAAAACTTGCCAGTACAACTCTCAGGAAAACAAGTGGTATGGCGGAAACCGAAATAAGCGCGCCAAGAATAGCTGTAAAACCCCAAATAAAAACAATAAAATGTAAATGAAGCTGATTTTTCAGTTTATCTGTTAGCATGGCGGAACAAAAAGATTGCTAGAATACCGAAAATTATATTTGGCATCCAAACCATCCAGAACGGATTGGCTTCGGCTGTAGCGCCAAGCACTTCAGATACCTTTAAAAAAAAGATATATATGAACATCAAAGTAATTCCTGAAGCTAAATTAATTCCTATACCTCCCCTCCTTTTTTTAGATGAAAGAGAAACAGCGATAATGGTCAAAATAAAAGAAGAAATAGGTAAGCTCGTTCTTTTGTACAATTCTACCTTATAATTATTGAGGTTTTTAACACCTCTGTCTTCAGATTCCTTGATATGTGAAGACAGTTCATTTGAAGGTAATTCTTTTGCGAGATAATCTATGTAAAGTAATTCGTCAGGGGTAAAATTAAAGACAGTGTCGAATGCTATTCCCGATTCAATAAGATCGTTTCCCTCATAAATATGTCTCTTTTTATAGTTGCTAATTTTATAGGTACTGTCTTTTTCAATCCATTTAATACTTTGACCTATAATCTTATAGCGCAATTCATTTCCATCAAACTTTTCATAAGAAAAATTATACCCATTATTACTGTTGAGGTTAAAACTCCCAAAATAAACAAAGTCGTTTTCACTTAATTGAAGGTTTATTTTACGCACATAGGTCTTATTGTATTTTTTTGTGTTGCGCAAATAGGTTTCTTGAAATTCCTCAAAAGTTTTGTTCGCCTTTGGCACAACGAAATGATTGACAAAAAATGATACTACGGCAATAATGGTAGCTCCGATTAAATAAGGTCTTAAAAAACGTTTAAATGAAATCCCTGAACTATGAATTGCAATAACTTCGGAATTTCCTGATAACTTGGAAGTAAACAATATAACAGAAATAAACAGGGCTAATGGCATAAAAGTATTGCCATAATTTATGATGAAATTGACGTAATAATCTCTTATAATCTCTTGTGTAGAGAGATCAGGATGTTTTAAAAATTTATCTACCTTCTCAGAAACATCAATTGCAATTGCTATAGGAATAAGGATAAGCAACGTAAAAAAAAAGGTAACAAAATATTTTTTTAATATGTATCGATCTAGAATTTTCAAAGATTCTTACCCTTTTAGTTTTTTACAAATAAACAACTTATAATCTTTTATCCATTTGTTTGACCATGATATTTTTCCATTCGGTAAAATCTCCTGCTAAAATGCGACTCCTCGCTTCTCTTACCAACCACATGTAAAAACCGAGGTTATGGATAGTGGCAATTTGCTTTCCTAAATATTCATTTGCAGAAAACAAATGTTTTAAATAGGCTTTCGAGTATAAAGTATCAACAAAAGTATGATTCATTTCATCTATCACAGAAAAATCATCCTCCCATTTCTTGTTTTTTATATTGATGGTACCATGTGCAGTAAATAACATACCGTTTCTGGCGTTTCTAGTTGGCATAACACAATCAAACATATCAATACCTAGAGCAATATTTTCTAAAATATTGATCGGAGTACCAACACCCATTAAATATCGAGGTTTTTCCCAAGGTAATATTTCACATACTACTTCGGTCATGGCATACATTTCTTCAGCCGGTTCACCAACAGACAAACCCCCAATTGCATTACCATCTGCACCAGCTTTGGCAATATATTCTGCTGATTGTTTTCGGAGATCTTTATAGGTGCTACCTTGTACTATTGGAAAAAATGTCTGTTTATAATTATAATGTTCTGGATTCTCATTTAAAAAAGTCTTACATCTTTCCAGCCATCGATGTGTCATATGCATCGACCGTTTAGCATAGTTATATTCGCAGGGATAAGGCGTACATTCATCAAAAGCCATTATGATATCAGCTCCTATCTTTCTTTGAATCTCCATGGAAGTCTCAGGTGAAAAAAAATGAGTAGAACCATCGATATGGGACTTAAATTTTACACCATGTTCGTTAATCTTATTCGTATTTGATAAAGAGTAAACTTGATAACCACCTGAATCAGTCAAAATTGGTCGATGCCAATTCATAAATTTATGTAGCCCACCTACTTGACTAAGAATATCGGTTTTTGGGCGCAGGTATAAATGATAGGTATTTCCTAAAATAATGTCGGCGTTTATCTCATCAGTAAGTTCTGTTTGATGAACTCCTTTCACTGAGGCCGCTGTGCCTACAGGCATAAAAATAGGGGTTTCTATTGAACCATGGTCTGTTTTAATAAGGCCTGCCCTTGCTTTACTATTTTTATCGTATCCTTTTAGTTCAAAAAACATAATCACTATTTACCCAAAAATTAAACATTAAAGCGGAAGTTCATCATATCTCCATCTTGAACGATATATTCCTTCCCTTCTACTGCCATTTTACCCGCCTCTTTGACCTTGGTCTCGCTTCCTAAATTCACAAAATCACTGTATTTGATAACTTCAGCACGAATAAATCCCTTTTCAAAGTCGGTATGAATAACACCCGCAGCTTTTGGAGCAGTATCACCAATGTGAATTGTCCAGGCCCTTACTTCCTTTACACCGGCGGTAAAGTAAGTTTGAAGTTTTAATAATTTATAGGCAGATCGAATTAACTTGGAAACTCCGGGTTCGTCTAATCCAAGGTCTTCTAAAAACATTTTTCGCTCCTCATAATCCTCCAATTCATTTATGTCAGCCTCAGTGCCAACAGCCAAAACAAGTACTTCAGCCTCTTCATTCTTAATAGCCTCTTTTATTACTTCTACATATTGGTTTCCGGATTTTGCAGATGCTTCATCGACATTACAGACGTAAAGCACCGGCTTATCTGTGATCAATTGTAAACTATTCACAATTTCTTCCCTTTCGTCTTTGGTAAAATCAATAGCTCTTACAGAAACTGCAGCCTCCAAATTGTTTTTAATTTTTTCTAATACTTGTAATTCCTTTTGTGCCGATTTATCACCCGTCTTGGCAGCTCTTTTTACTTTCTCTAATTTTTTTTCTACCGTTTCAAGGTCTTTCAATTGTAATTCAAAATCAATGGTTTCCTTATCTCTAAGGGGGTTTACACTGCCATCTACGTGAACAATATTATCATTATCAAAACATCGCAGAACATGAATTATCGCATCTGTCTCTCTAATGTTTGCTAAAAATTTATTCCCCAAACCTTCTCCTTTGCTTGCACCTTTTACCAATCCTGCAATATCCACTATTTCTACAGTTGCAGGGACTACTCTCTCAGGATTCACCATTTCCGCTAATTTCTCGAGACGGGTATCTGGTACATTTACTACCCCAATATTTGGCTCAATTGTACAAAAAGGAAAGTTTGCCGATTGCGCTTTTGCATTAGACAAACAATTGAATAAAGTTGATTTTCCAACATTTGGTAACCCTACAATTCCGGCTTTCATCTTCTATTTTTTTTGAGTTGCAAATATAAGCGAATAGTTCAGTTAATTTACTTACAAAAAAATTAAACAATACTACCTCTTAAATTTGCAAAGTTTAATTCTAACTTATTTTTAATAGAATGAAACCCATAAATGTTTGACAAAAATAATTAAGGGACTCTTATAATGAAACTTCGAGGACAGTTGCATTTGAGGAAGTAAATTCTAAATTCCCTATGGTGGCAGGCAAAAAAACAGTTTCCCCCATTTTGAGTTTCTCTAAACCCAATTCGTATTTTATTTGAAGTTCACCTTCTACACAAATAAGAACCACAAAGGAGTCTAATGAAGAATAATTCCTCGATAAATTTCTGTCCAATTTTAGAATATTCGTCTTAAAATATGGGGTATGAACCAATTTACTCGTTTCATTGGTTTTTGAATTGTAAGGCGTTTTATAATTTTCGGAAACTGTAAAATCTAAGGCATCTAATGCCAACTCATTGTGTAATTCACGTAGTTTTCCTGTTTTGGAATCAACTCGATTATAGTCATAAATGCGGTAAGTAACATCAGAGGTTTGCTGAATTTCGGCCAGTAAAATACCTGCACCAATTGCATGTACTCTCCCTGTAGGAATATAATAAGTATCCCCTTTTTGAGGTTTCTCCACATGAAGGATATCGAGTATTTTTCCCTTTTCCAGATAAGACTGGTATTTTACCTTGGTAATTTGCTCATCAAAACCAACAATAATTTCAGAATTTTCATCTGCTTGCATGATATACCACATCTCATTTTTTCCAAAAGAGTTGTGCCTTTTTTTAGCCAATTCATCGCTCGGATGAACTTGAATTGACAAAGGTAATTTGGCATCTAGAAATTTTATCAGCAATGGAAAGTCCTCACCAAATAAATGATAAACTTTTTCTCCCACTAACTTTCCCCTAAAATCTTGAATCAATTCTTTTAAAGTTTTCCCCTTCCATTCACCGTTAGCTACAAGCGTTTGATTTCCGTCAACATCAGAAATTTCCCAAGACTCACCGATACAATCATTTGAAATATTTTTGTTTAAAATATTCTTTAATTTATTGCCACCCCAAATTCTGTATTGATAAATAGGCTGAAACTTAATTGGATAAAAATTCATGATCATATTATCTTAATGGAAAAAACCTCGAAAATAAAGTATTCTCGAGGTTTAAATTTAAAATTAATTCTTAAAACTAGAACAACATACCTGCGGCGACAGTTTCATTCGTTGAGTCATCAATTAAAATAAAACTACCTGTTTTTCTATTTTGACCGTAATCATCCTTCATAATTGGTGCTGTGGTGCGAATTTTCACTTTGCATATGTCGTTCATATTTAAGGTTTTATCCTCGTCGTTTCGCTTTAAGGTATCGATATTTACTTTATATTCGATCTCCTTGATCATTGCTTTGGGCTCATTTGAAGTTTGTTTTAGCGTATATTTCGCACGATCTCTTGCCGGCTTTTCATTAAACCAGCAAATCATTGCAGAAAGGTCTTGAGTAATCTCAGGTACATTATTACTTTTTACAATCATATCACCTCTGCTTATATCAATATCATCTTCAAGAGCTATTACACAACTCATTCCCTCAAAAGCAGTATCCACAAATTGATCATATACATTAATAGTTTTAATTTTCGAGGAAAATCCGGAAGGCAATACTTTTATTTCATCTCCAACTCTAAAAATACCACCCGCAATTGTTCCCGCATATCCGCGAAAATCTCTAAACTCATCTTCCTGTGGACGAATAACAGTTTGAACGGGAAACCTAGCATCTACCATGTTATTATCGCTAGTGATATGGATTGTCTCAAGCGTATGTAAAAGCGGTGCATCTTGAAACCATGGCATATTTGTGGAACGATTCACTACGTTATCTCCATTTAATGCACTAATAGGAATATAGCGTACATCCTTGATCACCATTTTAGATGACATGCTTTCATATTGAGAGATTATATCGTTAAAAACTTCTTCACTATACTCAACCAAATCCATTTTGTTCACACAGACAATAACATGTGAAATTTGTAAAAGTGAAGCGATATAGGAATGTCGTTTAGTTTGCTCAATCACTCCTTTTCTTGCATCAATTAACACCAATGCTACATTAGCAGTAGATGCACCCGTAACCATGTTTCTTGTGTATTGAATATGACCTGGTGTATCGGCAATAATAAATTTTCTTTTTGGCGTTGTAAAGTATCTGTAGGCTACATCGATTGTAATACCTTGTTCACGTTCATCACGGAGACCGTCCGTAAATAAGGCCAAGTCGATAGTTTCCAATCCTCTTTTACGACTTGTATTTTCAATGGATGCGATCTGATCTTCAAAAATTGATTTTGAATCGTATAACAACCTTCCAATTAGCGTACTTTTTCCGTCATCAACACTCCCTGCTGTTGTAAATCTTAATAATTGGTTATTTGATATTTCCATTTTTCTTTTTTAAAAGTATCCTTGTTTTTTTCTATCTTCCATAGAGGTTTCAGATCGTTTATCGTCAGCACGATTACCCCTTTCAGTTTCTCTCATGGCTGCAACTTCTTCAACTATTTTTTCTAAGGTATCTGCTTCTGATTCAATTCCTCCAGTAATCGTAATATCTCCCAAAGTTCTGAATCTGACCTTCTTTATTTCGTAAATATCATTATCGTGCTTTACTAAATGTTCAGAAACAGGTATCCAGCTACCATTTCTTTTAACTACTTGTCGTTCATGTGCAAAATACAGGGAAGGTATTTCTATATTTTCCTTTTTAATATAATTCCAGACATCCATTTCTGTCCAGTTACTAATAGGGAAAGCTCTAAAATGTTCGCCTTGATGCATCTTCCCATTGAATAAATTCCATAATTCAGGTCGTTGATTTTTAGGTGTCCACTGACCAAAATCATCTCTATGTGAAAAAAATCTTTCTTTAGCTCGAGCCTTTTCTTCATCCCTTCTTCCACCACCTATTGCACAATCTACCTTGTTTAATTCGATTGCATCCAGTAGAGTGGTAATTTGCAACTCGTTTCTTGAAGCATTTTTTCCGGTCTCCTCAACCACTCTTTTAGTATTAATCGCTTCTTGAACAGATCCTACAAGCAATTGAACACCTAACTTTTTCACTAAATCATCCCTAAACTGCATTGTTTCGGGAAAATTATGACCAGTATCGACGTGTAGTAATGGAAATGGTACTTTTGATGGAAAAAAAGCTTTTTTCGCTAAATGTGTCAGCACGATAGAATCCTTTCCCCCCGAAAATAGAATAACAGGATTCTGAAATTGGGCATAAACCTCTCTTAAAACAAAAACAGCTTCAGACTCAAGTTCTTCTAAATAATTTAAATAAAACTTACTCATTTTTTAATTTTTTCATTATTGAATTAAAAGCTAGGTCAACAGCTTCACTTATTGTCAAATCATCGGTAACGATCATTAAATCAGGATTTTCCGGAGGTTCATAAGGCGCATTAACACCTGTAAAATCTTTAATTTCTCCCGCTCTGGCCTTTTTGTACAGACCCTTAACATCCCTCTTTTCACATTCATTTAGAGATGTGTTGATGAAAATTTCGACAAAGTTATCTTTTCCTACAATATTTTTAATCATTTTCCTATCTTTTTTGTAGGGTGATACGAAAGCACCCAAAGTAATAAGTCCGGCATCCACCATTAACTTACCAACTTCTGCGATGCGTCGAATATTTTCCGTTCTGTCTTGTGGAGAAAATGTTAAATCCTTATTAAGCCCTGTTCTTATGTTGTCACCATCCAAAGAATAGGTACTATATCCTTCTTTAAAGAGTCTTTTCTCCAATCCATTGGCTATGGTAGACTTACCAGATCCGGATAAACCAGTAAACCAAATTAAAAAGGAATCATGATTATTTTTCCTATTTCTGTCAACCTTTGTAATTCCGTAATTATGTTCAATTATATTTTCATTCATTTCAATGATTTCTTTGATCTAACCCAAAATTAACTTTATACCAAACTCTTTCATGTATATAATATAAAAGCATTTTTGTAACGACCTCGGTAAATCCAATTTTTAATCCAGTCAAAGGATTTCCTGTAATTACCCATGCAATAATCATTGTGTCTAGTGTCCCAACAATTCTCCAAGTAAAAGTTTTACCTAAATGCCTTTTTCTACTTTCTAAAGACTTACCATCTTTTGAAAAATTTATTTTGAACCAAACCCGTTCATGAATATAATACAATATCATTTTAGTAAAAACCTCTACACCTCCAATTTTCAAACCCACAACGCCGCTTCCGGTAATTAACGAGGAAAGAACAATAGTATCAAGAGTACCGATCAATCGCCATGTAATGGTTTTGGCGACATGTCTTTTCCTACTATTATCTTTCATTATGGCTAACTAAAAACCATGGGTTCAAAAGGTTCTGTTTATTGTATAATAGTGGTTGATCCGATTCTTGTGATATAACATGTAACCCAACAGCTTCACAAATAGCCTGGCCGGCCGCAGTATCCCACTCCATTGTTGGTGCAAAACGAGGATAAATATCTGCATTGCCCTCAGCAACCAAACAAAATTTTAACGAACTGCCTTTTGACACAATTTCAACTTTTTCTACCTCTGCCTTCAATTTTCTAACAAAATCCTCTGTCTCTGCACTCATATGTGATCTACTTCCCACTATAATTTTCTCCTTTATAGAAGCAGGTCGAGGGTTGATTTTTTCTACGCCCTCCATTATTTTTGAAATATCGAAAGTATTAAGATCTAATTTTGCTTTAAAAGCCTGGTTCTTTTCAACATCTGCAAAATATAATATCTCCTCAACTGGAACAAAGATTACCCCTAAAACTGGTTGGCCATGTTTAACTAATGCTATATTCACTGTGAATTCTCCATTTCTTTTGACAAATTCCTTCGTCCCATCAAGTGGGTCAACGATCCAGCAAACATTCCAATTCTTTCTAATTTCAAAATCAATCTGTTTATTTTCTTCACTTATAATCGGAATATTACTACCAATTAAATACTCATTAATTTTTGCATTTGCTTTTTGGTCAGCCTCTGTCAAGGGTGATTTATCTTCTTTTAAATCAACTTTAAAATTGGTCTGATAAACGTCAAGAATTTCCTTTCCTCCCTCAATAGCGGCCTCAATCGCCAATCTTAACAATTCATTATCCATTTAACTCCAGGTATTTATCTACAAATTTTTTAATTCCCTTTTCTATGCTTGTCGAGGGTTTGAAATTAATATACTCGTAAAGGCTTTCTACATCGGCATAGGTAGATTGAACATCCCCGGGCTGCATTTCTTTAAAAACAATTTTACCCTTTTTACCCAATGCTTTTTCAATGGCTTTCACATAATCCATCAAGGCCACCGGACTGTTATTACCAATATTAAATAATTGATAGGGTGCGGAGCTAATTGAAGGATCTGGATTTTTCGGATCGAAATTTGGATTATTTTCTTTTGGTGGAAGTGGAATTAATCTTAAAATACTTTCTACAATATCATCGACATATGTAAAATCACGACTCATTTCACCATGGTTAAAAACCTCGAACTCCTTATCCTCCACAATTGCTTTGGTAAAAATATGCAATGCCATATCAGGTCTTCCCCAAGGACCATAAACCGTGAAAAATCTCAAACCAGTTGTTGGAATTCCATACAGATAGGAATAAGAATGTGCCATCATTTCATTCGCTTTTTTACTCGCCGCATACATAGCCAACGGATGGTCAGTGTGCTGACTCGTTTTAAAAGGAACCGCCTTGTTTAGACCATAAACTGAACTGGACGAAGCATAAACAACGTGTTCAACCGGGTATGCCCTGCAGCCTTCCAGAATATTTAAAAACCCGGTAATATTACTATCGACATAAGAATGTGGATTAATCAGTGAATATCGCACACCAGCCTGAGCCGCCAAATTAACCACATAATCAATTTTGGCGTTTTTAAACAGTTCTAAAATGTTTTCTCTATCTGTTAAATCAAGTTTAACAAAATCAATTAGTCCCGAAACTATTTTGTTGTATTCAATCTGGTCACGATCGATATGCATATCTGCCAATCGGGCATATTTTAACGCTACATCGTAATAATCGTTGATATTATCCAGACCAATTACCTCAAATCCATTTTTAACCAACAATTTAGATAAATGATGTCCGATGAAACCTGCTGCACCCGTTACTAAAACCTTTTTTTGATTCATGTTTTTTATTATTCTGAAATGCTTTTTACAATCTGCTGTCGATCGAGTTTTTATCTAAAAGTGCTTTCACATCAAACTTTACGTGTTTTTCCTTTAAGAATTTATTCAGGTCTAAAACTTTAAACTCTTTATGAGAAACAGCCAAAATGACCGCATCATATTTTTCAACAATATCCCTTTCATGATCAATTAAATCCAGATTATATTCGTGTTTAACCTCATCTTTAAGTGCCCAGGGGTCATAAACGTCAACATCAACAGAATAGGACTGTAATTCTCTAATGATATCTATTGCTCTTGAATTTCTGATATCGGGACAATCTTCTTTAAATGTAATACCCAAAACCAAAACTTTAGCATGGTGAACGGGTAGACCTTTTTTGATCATTAATTTGATCGTTTCCTGAGCGACAAAAGGCCCCATGCTATCATTTAATCGACGACCAGCTAAAATTATTTCAGGATTATACCCCAATTCCATAGCCTTGTGAGCCAAATAGTAAGGATCTACCCCAATGCAGTGACCTCCCACTAAACCTGGTTTAAAAGGTAAAAAATTCCATTTAGTTCCGGCTGCTTCAAGAACTTCATGTGTATCAATACCCATTAAACGAAATATTTTTGACAATTCATTAACAAATGCAATATTGATATCCCTCTGGGAATTTTCGATAACCTTAGCTGCCTCTGCCACTTTAATTGATGGGGCTTTGTGAGTACCGGCCGTTATAATTTTCCTATATATCTCATCAATTAAGTCAGCTATTTCAGGAGTTGAACCTGAAGTAACTTTTAAAATTTTAGTGACCGTATGTTCCTTATCTCCGGGATTTATCCTTTCCGGTGAATAACCCAAATAAAAATTTTGGTTAAAAGATAGACCTGAGAATTTTTCTAGTATAGGTAAACACTCTTCCTCAGTAGCTCCCGGGTAAACGGTAGATTCATAAACAACTATATCGCCTTGACTCAATACCTTCCCCACTGTTTCACTTGCTTTATATAGTGGGGTAAGATCCGGACGATTATTCTTATCAACCGGCGTTGGTACCGTCACGATATAAAAATTGGAATTTTTAATTTCGTCTAAATCAGCAGTTATCCAAAGACCCTTACCCAACTTATTTAAGGTGGTCAATGAATCTACATTTACTTCCGCCAATTGTTCAGAAGAAGTTTCTAAGGTAATATCTTTATTTGACCTCAATTCCTTAATGCGATTTTCATTGATGTCAAATCCAACTACTTCATAATGTTTACCAAATTCAACTGCTAAAGGCAAGCCTACATAACCTAAACCAATAACGGCAATTCTTGTATTTTCCATGGAGAAACTTTTAAAGTTTATTATTTTAACGTTTTAAATAAATATTTTATATCTGACCATAACGACCAATTCAAAATATATTGTTTGTTTAGTTCAACCTTTTTTGGCCAAATAACCTCGTCATTATATTGTTTTGGGTCGTTTTGTTTAATCAGTATTAGTTCTTCATTTCTATAAGCTATACTTGCCGGACCTGTGATACCCGGCTTCACACATAAGACTATTCTATCTTCACCTTCCAATAAATCAGCATATCCCGCAACATCAGGTCTTGGACCTACCATACTCATTTCTCCCTTTATGACATTTAAAACTTGCGGCCATTCGTCAATGTTATACTTTCTAAGAAACATTCCAAAAGGAGTTATAAGATTCAAATTGAGTACCGAAATCGGACTTTTATTCTCATAATGCTTTAGCATAGTCCTTATTTTTATAATCCTAAAAAGTTCCCCATATCTTCCAATTCTTTCCTGGCTGAATATCCCGAAAGATCCTGTCGATATAGATGCTAATACAACGAAAAAAAACATTGGAACAAATAAAAAAATAAATAAAGGTAAGGCCAAAAAAAGATCGAATATACGTTTAATTAAACGCTGTTTTTTCGGTATTTTTTCTCTGCATAATTCAATCAATTCCTAAAAGATTTAATCTTTCTTTCTATTCTTTTCAATAAACCAGGGA
>CAZWAN010000049.1:0-20476 GCA_964631875.1 uncultured Flavobacteriaceae bacterium | reverse complement strand
ACGGACATTGCTGTCCATTGGATTTTAAGTCCAGCGTGTCTACCAATTCCACCATCCGAGCCTTTGCACAATTGTACAAAATTGATAGGCTTTTATAAAAGGAATTTATTTCCTACCTGAGGTAGTCAGGTGCGATACATCGCTTTAATTATCTTATCATTTTAACAAATGATCTTGAACGTTTTGAGCGAAAGACGGGATTTGAACCCCTGCCTGCCGGCAGGCAGGCGCGACTGGTCGCTTTATTATTCTTTTCAGAATCTTTTCAATAAAAATGATCTTGAACGTTTTGAGCGAAAGACGGGATTTGAACCCGCGACCCTCACCTTGGCAAGGTGATGCTCTACCCCTGAGCTACTTTCGCAATTGCATTACAATTTCCAGTAATGGAGCGCAAATTTAATACATTTTCAGAAATCGCAAAGTCATTTCTTACTTTTTTTGAAAAATATTTTTGGTCTTAAACTTTAATTAATAACTATATTTGCACCCATAAAAAAACCGGTAGTGGATAAAATCTTGAGTACAACAACCAAAACCTTCTTTTTATCTCAAACTTTAGCTGATCTGAAACAGTTAACCAAATTTGGTTTATCTGTAAGTGTGGTCGTTTCTTCATTGGCAGGTTATTTCCTCGCTGCGGATCAGGTGCAGATAAAAACCCTGATCCTTCTCGCCATTGGCGGATACTGTATGGTAGGTGCCTCGAATGCATTTAATCAGGTCATCGAAAGAGAACCTGATGCTTTGATGAAAAGAACGATGAACAGACCCGTTCCTACAGGTCGAATGTCTGTATCTTTTGCCCTGACAATAGCTGTTTTATTAACCCTTTTAGGGATCATTATTTTATATACCATAAATCCTAAGACAGCCTTGTTTGCAGCAATTTCCATATTTCTTTATACCAGCGTTTATACGCCTATGAAGCCTCTCTCTCCTATTTCAGTATTTATAGGTGCTTTACCGGGGGCCATTCCTTTTATGCTGGGTTGGGTTGCGGCAACAGGAAAATTTGGCATAGAAGCCGGTGTTCTTTTTTTAATTCAATTTTTTTGGCAATTCCCACACTTTTGGGCAATTGGATGGCTTCAATTTGACGAATATAAAAAGGCCGGATTTAATATGATGCCTACCGGCGAAAAAAATAGGAAAGCTTCGAAACTCATTATTTTGTATACGATTTTTATGATCATCGTATCTATTTTTCCTGTGTTTCGTATTACAGGAGACTTATATTTACTCCCTATTTCAGCATTATTGGTTTTGGCATTGGGATTGGTCATTCTTTATTATGGTATTCGTTTAAATAAATACCAAACAGATATAGAAGCAAGAAAACTTATGTTCTCCAGTGTGCTCTATATCACAGCTATACAGGTTATTTTTGTCATCGATAAATTTTTACATTAATGGGATTAGCACCAAAAGTAAAAGAAAGGACATTTAAGCAGATGCTCTGGATCTCCATGATCAGTATGACCATGATGTTTGCCGGATTAACAAGTGCATATGTCATAAGTACCAAGCGTGAAGATTGGGTGAATTTCGAACTGCCTCAAGCGTTTTACATCAGTACTATTTTAATTGTTTTAAGTAGTCTTAGTTTTTATTTGGCTAAAAAATCTATTGCGAACAGGTCAAAAACTACACTTTTTTTAGTGATCACCTTGCTTCTGGGAATTGGATTTGTTTTTTTCCAATTCCAGGGGTTTAGCGAACTCATTGATGCGGGATTATATTTTACAGGAAAAGAAAGTAACGTAGCTACCTCGTTTCTTTATGTGATCACCATGGCGCATATGGTGCACATGTTTGGCGGAATCATTGCTTTAATGGTCATCTTGATAAATCATTTAAGAGGTAAATATACAATAGATAATACATTGGGATTAGAACTCGGTTTGATCTTCTGGAATTTTGTGGATTTACTTTGGATTTATCTGGTCATGTTTTTTATCTATATCAACTGATTCAACAAGAAAATCTGAATCTATAAAAAAGAAAGAGCAAATTGATTTATTTTTTTATTTTTGCTGTTTACAAAATGGACAACATTTAACAAATACCTAAAACTAATTAATTTATATGGAGGCAACAGTTGCTGATATACCTAAAGGAAAAACTTGGAATGGAGGTGGTGCAGAGCCGTTTGGCGCCAGTTATGGTAAAATGATGATGTGGTTTTTTATCATGTCTGATGCACTTACTTTTTCAGGTTTTATTGGAGCTTATGGTTTGATGAGATTTAAATTCTTAGAAACTTGGCCAATTGCCGATGAGGTATTTACCCACGTTCCATTTATCCATGGTCATTATCCCATGTATTATGTGGCATTTATGACCTTTGTCTTGATTTTCTCTTCTGTAACAATGGTATTAGCCGTTGATGCAGGGAAACATATGAATCAGGCAAAAGTAGGTTTATACATGTTTTTAACGATCATTGGAGGTTTGATCTTCTTAGGTTCTCAGGCATGGGAGTGGAAAAATTTTATTGCAGGTACTTATGGTGCGGTGGTGTTAAATGATGGAAAGGTGGTTCAGTTTGTCGATGAAACAGGGCATCAAGTTACCCTTGAAAGTTTTGCCGCCAATGTACCTACAGAACGTGTGCAGCATACAAGAAGTAACGGTTTATGGTTTGTGAGCGAGCCGGCCTTGGCACCGGTCTCTATGGAGCAGGTGAAAAAAGGATTTGCAGCCAATCCGAATATTAATTTGCGTATCGAGAAAATCGATCCGGCTACCAAGAAAAAGACCATTGTTTCTAAAGAACAAGCAAATGCCTATTTGGCAAACGCCAAAGAAGTGGTAAAAGGAGCAAACCTGAGAGTAAATGAATATGGGAAAACCCTTTTCGCAGATTTCTTCTTCTTTATTACAGGTTTTCACGGTTTCCACGTTTTCTCAGGGATCGTGATCAATATCATCATCTTTTTTAATGTCATTCTTGGAACTTACCAACACAGAGGTCATTATGAAATGGTTGAAAAAGTAGGGCTTTATTGGCACTTTGTAGACCTTGTTTGGGTATTTGTCTTTACATTCTTCTATCTAATTTAATTAATGAATTTTAAAATGTCACACTCTGAATCACATTCACATACTGCGCTCATTTGGAAAGTATTCGCGTTTTTATCTTTAATTACTATCGTTGAAGTGATCTTGGGAATTCTGAAGCCCGCAGGATTGTATTTAACACATTTCTTGGGAACAAGCCCTTTGAACTGGATTTTTATCATATTAACACTGGTAAAAGCTTACGGAATTGCCTGGTATTTCATGCACCTGAACGATGAAAAAACATGGTTTAGACGTTCTATTGTTTGGCCGGTTGTTTTCTTGATCTTGTACCTTTCTTTCTTTTTATTATATGAAGGGGGTGCACTACAAGATATATTGCATTCAATCACAAAGTGGGAATAAAATAAAAAACACAAAAGAACAAAGCGTTTTGATTAATCGAAACGCTTTTTTTATTTTTGCAAACTAGATGCCGATCCCAGATGAGCCCAAAAAAAGTCAATAAAAAAAGTAAAATTATACTGAGTATACTATTTTTTGGCCCTTTGTTATTCTACCTTTCCTTGCTTACCGGAACACATTCTTATACCAAATTACCGGTGTTGACAGAGAACATCGAATCTTTGAAGAAAATTGAGGGCACCCAAAATAGAACATTTGTTGGACATGTCACAGTTTTGGCTTTTTTAGGTGAGGATGTGTTGAACTACAAGACCAATGCCCTTAACTTAAACGAAAAAATTTATAAGAATTTTTACGGCTATCCCGATTTTCAAATCATCGTACTTATGCCTGTTGGCACCGAAGTAAAGGTGTCGCAACTCAAAAAGGAACTAGGTGCCACTTCAGACATAGAAAAATGGTATTTTGTATTCAAGGAGAAATCGGAAATTGACCATATATTTAATAGTCTTAAAACACCTTTCGCCTTGAACGAAGTAAGCTATACACCATTTGCGTTTATCATCGATAGAAATGGCAACCTAAGGGGAAGAAATGACGATGAGGATGAAGTCGATGGCCTGCTTTATGGTTACAACGCAGAAACAGTTGCACTCATCCATCAAAAAATGGTTGACGATATGAAAGTACTTATGGCAGAATACAGGTTAGCACTAAAATCTAATAAAAGGGAGATTTAATTTTTTCTCAAAAAATGAATAGATGAAAAAAAACGCTTATATCATTGTATCTCTTATTATTCTGGTTTTTGGCATATATGCCTTACCCAAAATAATGAAGAAATTCAGCAATGAAGCTTTGATGAAATTTGAACAAGTACCTTCTTTTTCCTTTACAAATCAAAATGGAGAAACAATTACCAATCAAGAATTTGATGGAAAAGTGTATGTAGTAGAATTTTTTTTTACTTCCTGCCCTACTATTTGTCCGAAAATGAATGCGAGTTTGCTGAAAATACAAAAGGAATTTTTCGGTAACCCGGAATTTGG
The DNA here is from genome assembly GCA_964631875.1 of uncultured Flavobacteriaceae bacterium. GTDB lineage: Bacteria > Bacteroidota > Bacteroidia > Flavobacteriales > Flavobacteriaceae > Namhaeicola. The sequence continues at coordinate 15,998 of CAZWAN010000049.1, read as the reverse complement.
TATTGCCTCTTTCACAATTGATCCGAAAAGGGACACTCCTGAAGTTCTGAAAAAATATGCAGACGACCACGGTGCAAGTCTTAAAAATTGGCATTTCTTAACAGGTGAACAAGACGATATTTACACCTTTTCTAACCAGGGGTTTAAATTATACGCAGGGGAAAATAAGGCTGCGGAAGGAGGATTCGAACATTCAGGCTTATTTGCCCTGATCGATCAAAATGGTATTATCAGATCGAGAGTAGTAGAAATGGGCGACGATAAAAATCCGATCAAATTTTACGACGGACTTGATGAAACCCAAGTGCAATGGCTTAAAGAAGATATCGCTAAACTTTTAAAAGAATAAGGATGGTCAATTCCAACTCTGCTCAAAAAAACTACCGCGCTTTCATTCTTGTACTTTCGTTCATCATTCCGTTGGCAGTGGCGGCATTGTTCAAGGTAAAGGTCGATATGGACTTACCCGTTTTTTTACCGCCGATCTATGCGACAATTAACGGGCTTACTGCCCTCATTCTCGTTACGGCGGTCTGGGCTATCAAAAACGGAAAACGAAGTTTACACGAAAAATTAATGAAAAGTGCTTTGATTCTTTCTGCACTCTTTTTAGTGCTTTATGTCTTGTATCATATGACCTCAGAATCAACTGCTTTTGGTGGAGAAGGACTTATAAAATACATGTATTATTTTATACTTATTAGCCACATAATCTTGTCTGTTGCCGTTGTACCCTTTGTATTATTTACTTTTTTACACGGTATCAATCAAAACTTCACCAAGCACAAAAAATTGGCCAGAATTGCATTTCCATTGTGGCTCTATGTGGCAGTTACGGGTGTTATAGTCTATCTCATGATCTCACCTTATTATGTTTAAATAATGAGCAAACAATTAAAAATCCTATTTTTTTTGTTTTTGTTACCCGCTGTTTACAATCCATTACGGGCACAATGTGCCATGTGCAAAGCTGTGGTAGAATCAGGGGGCGGAGATACAGCAGAGGGTATCAACAATGGGATTGTTTATTTAATGGCGTTTCCCTATCTCATCGTCGCTATAAGTATTTTCTTGTTCGTAAGAAATTATCGCAAAAGCAGGGCCAAATAATTTTGAAAAACTGTAACATTTTTTTCATTTGCTCGTCAAATAGCAAAATTAATTATACATGAAGACCCGTTTATCACTCCTTATTCTTATTCTGATTACTACTATTTCTTTTGCTCAAGATACCCCTTCAAAAAAATGGACCTTACAAGAATGTGTTGATTATGCCCTAGAAAATAATATACAGGTCAAACAAAATGAATTATCGGTAGACCTAGCCGAGGTCAATAAAAAAGATGCGATTGGTAATTTTATTCCCAGTTTAAATTTAAGTGGAAACCATGCATGGAACTCCGGTCTTACAACAGACGTTACTACCGGTGTTCTGCGAAACCAGACTACACAAACCACCTTTGGAGGAATTGATTCCAGAATTACACTTTTTGATGGCTTGAGAAACATCAATCAATTGAGAAGAGCAGAAATGGAGATCTTAGCCAATCGTTACCAGGTAGACAAGATTAAAGATGATATCGCCCTTTTTGTAATCAATGCTTATTTAGATGTCTTATTCAATAAAGAGGCAAGAAATGTGGCAATACCGCAATTAGAAGTGTCTAGAGAACAACTCAACAGAACCAATAAGTTGGTAGAAGCCGGTACCCTTCCGCAGGGAGATTTATACGATATCCAGGCGACCATTGCCAATGATGAGCAAAACTTGGTGACCACTGAAAATAATGTAAAAATAGCGCTGATCAGTCTTGCACAACTTTTACAGTTGAGAACTTATGACGATTTTGATATTGCAGATGACGAAATTTCTACCTTACCCTTGGTAAATTTGGGCGATTATACTGTTGCAGAGATTTACGAAAAGGCACTGCAGAACAGAAATGAAATCAAGGTGGCACAAGCCAATATTGATATTGCGGAAAAGGACATCGAAATAGCCAAAGGAGCGCGCTATCCTACCTTGGGAGGTTACTACAGTTGGAATTCCAGATATTCTAATTTGGATAGAATCGTGGGAACTGAAATTGATCCGGACAACCCTACTGTGGTGATAGGTCAGGTTGAAGGTACCGGACAAAATGTTATTTCGCCAAACTTTAGAGCGGTAACCGGTTCTCCGGACTCTTTCTTTGATCAATTTGACAGAAATAAGGGATACAGTTTAGGTCTTACCCTTCAAATTCCTATTTTAAATGGGTTCAGAGTTTCAAATAACATCAAAAGAGCCGAAATAAACAAGGAGCAGCAAGAGGCTCAATTAACACAGGCTGAGTTGGATTTAGACCGTACCATCAATACCGTTTATACAGATGCCAGAGGTGCGCTTAAACTATATGAAGCCGCTCAAAAATCGGTGACCGCACAGGAAGAATCTTTCAGATACGCACAGGAAAAATACAATGTAGGTATCATCAATTCATTTGAGTACAGCCAAATCAAGAATAGATTGATCCAGGCGCAATCAGACTTTTTAAGAGCCAAATACGAGTATATTTTTAGAGTTAAATTGTTAGAATTCTACTACGGTGTGCCTATCACTTTGGATTAATAAGACCTAATTCTTTTGCTTTAGCTTCGAGTTCTTCCTGAAGTTCTTCAAAAATAGGTCTTACTGTACTTTCAGGGAGATCTGAAATTCTGATATACATCAATCCGTCTACTGAATTATTGAACGCCGGATCTACATTAAAAGCGATCAACTTTGCGTTTTGTTTGACGTATTTCTTGAGCAATACAGGTAATCTTAAATGTCCCGGCTCAAGTTCGTCTATGATCTTATCAAACTTATTCATATCGGCCTGAGCCGCATCAAATACAAAATGTTTGTCAGCGTCTTTTAATTTTACCTTGTACTCCTTTTTTGGGTGTACATATTGAGCCAAATAGGGATCGTAATAATTAGATTTCATAAATTCAACCATCAGTGATTTTGAAAAATTCGAAAACTGATTACTGATACTCACACCGCCCATGAGAAATTTATATTCAGGGTTTTTAATCGTAATATGCACAATCCCTTTCCACAATAAAAATAAGGGCATCGGTCTTTGCTGGTAAGATTTGATGACAAAAGCGCGACCCATTTCAATGCTTTGTTTCATCATCCCGCTCATTTCAGATTCTAAACCAAACAATTCACTAATATAAAACCCGTCTAAGCCGTACTTTTCATAAATTTCCGCACCCATTCCCATGCGATACGCTCCCACAATCTTATGAGTCGTTTCATCATACAAAAAAAGGTGCTTGTAGTATTTATCGTATTTATCAAGGTCTATCGACTTGTTCGTTCCTTCCCCCACATCTCTGAAGGTAATCTCGCGTAACCTTCCAATCTCCAGCAAAATATGCTCGATTTCTTCCCCACCTGCAAAATAAATGGCATAAGGATTTGTTCTGAAGACAAGATTTCCCTTCTCTTCAAGCGCCTTTATTTCCTTACTAATCAAATTTTGGTCTACCTCATCAATAATTCTTTTTGGCGCTTTCGGAATTTTAAAATTTGCCGGATTAACTAAAAGGTAATCCTTCTCAAAAGGTTTAGCCAACATATAGGTTTTATACCTCAAAAATTGGTGGTAATCTTCTAATCCATGAAGGTTTTCCTGCTCTGCTACACTTATTGGTTTTCCAATGCGCACCCTGATAATTCTATCTTTTTGAGTTAATAATTCTGATGGTAATTTGGCCGTTCTTAAGGTGTCACTTAATTTAGACAAACCATAGAACAAAGGGCTGTTTTTTGCATGGAAATAAATGGGTATCACCGGAACTTTTGCTTTCTGGATCAGTTTTATCGCTCCCAATTCCCAGGGTTTATCTACCACCAACTTTCCGTCTCTAAAAGTAGAAACCTCACCTGCAGGAAAAATACCGAGTCCCTTGCCATCTTTTAAATGCTGGAGGGCATGTTTAATTCCTGTTACACTTGAACTTGCATCTTTTCTATTTTCAAATGGATTTACGGGCATGATATAGGGCTGAAGCGGTTCAATTCTATTGAGCAGGAAATTGGCTATAATTTTAAAATCAGGCCTTACCTCAAGCAGTAATTTTAATAAAAGTATTCCATCAATACCTCCCAGTGGATGGTTAGATATCGTAATAAATGCCCCTTCTTTCGGAATTCTTTTTAAATCTTCTTCAGGGATTTCGAATTTGATCTGAACTTCATCGAGTATCCCGTTTAAAAAATCCAGATCGCTTTTGTCTTTATGCTTGTTATAGATTTCATTGAGCTTAGAAATCCTCAGAATTTTCATCATGGTATAGCCCAAAAAAGTACCTAATATACCATACTTGTCGATATGAATTACATTGGCAATTTCTTTCGCGGTGACTAAGCTCATTTCGCTATTTAGTTAAAATTTGAATGGTTTCTCTGCTTATTTGTTTGAGAAAAACTTCCTTATCTTTTAAGAGATCATTCACTACCTTCTCATTAAAATGCCTGACCGTATACAGTGTTAGATCCTTATTATACAACACTTTGTATTTTTTTTTCAAATCTTCGATCAAGGATGGAAAGGTATTAAAAATATCTACAAAACAAACCGAAAAACTGATCGCAGAAAGTTGAACTAAATTAATGCTGATCTTATTTCGATGAAAGAGGTCGTATATATCACTCAAATCTTCCTCTGCTATAAAGTCGAATTCTTTATCTGAAATTGACAATAAAATCTGATTTTCCTTCTTGATAAAAATGGGTGTAATAGGCTCCAGCATCAAAGATCTGCTGATTCTAGTTCCCGGCAAATTAGGATCAATAAATGATTTTACGATAAGAGGTATATTCTTTTTTTGGAGTGGTTGTATCGTTTTTGGATGGATGACCGTAGCCCCGTAAAAAGACATTTCAATCGCTTCAGCAAAAGATAGTTCATTGAGCAAGACCGTATCCTCAAAAAATCGGGGATCAGCGTTCATCACGCCGGGAACATCTTTAAACACGTTTACCTCAGTCACGTCTAAACAATATCCGAGAATTGCAGCCGTATAATCAGATCCCTCCCGACCCAAAGTTGTGGTATTATTATTTGTGTCGCTACCAATAAACCCTTGGGTTAGTGTAAAGCCGGGAATTTGAATTTTATCTTCAACAGCTGCTTGGGTTAAGGCCCAATTTATTTTAGCTTTCCTATGATTTCCATCCGTTTTGATCACTTCCCTCGCATCTAACCAAAGATGTTCTATACCTAAATGGTTTAGCCAAAAACTGCAAATTTTAGTCGAAAGAATTTCTGCTTGTGAAACTATTGCATCATATACCTTATCATAAGGATTCCCCCCAGATAAGGCTATCTTCTTTCTCAATTCTTTATAAAAAGAAACAACTTCTTCTCGATACAAGCTTTGGTCTCCGAACAACTCTTTCAAAATTTCTATATGAAATACTTCAGTAACATGAACTTTTTCTTCAACCATTTCAGGTTGCTCAAATATGGCCTTTACAATTTCTTCAAAAGCATTGGTCATTTTTCCCATGGCAGAAATCACAATTACGCCATTTGTAAATCCAACTTTTTGGATTACTTCAGCAAAATTTCTCACTCCTTCTGCATTTTTTACAGAAGCTCCACCAAATTTTAAGATTTTCATATCGTCTTCAAATATTTTTCCAAACCTCCTTCATCCATCTGAACTACGCGCCAGTCCTCTAAGATCTTCGCCCCAGTAGATGCATAAAAATCAATGGCTACCTTATTCCAATCTAAGACATTCCACTCTACTCGCTTATACCCACGAGCCTTAGCTGTTTTTAATACTTCGTTGTACAATTGTGTTCCCAATCCTTGATTTCTATAGGAATCTTTAATAATAAGATCTTCTAAATGAATGGTTTTTCCTTTCCAGGTAGAGTAGCGTTCATAGTATAGAGCCATACCCACTACCTTACCGTCTACCTCTGCTAAAAGGGCTTCAAAAGCGGGATGCTCGCCAAAACCATCTTTAATCAATTGATTTTCTGTCACTTCAACCATTTCAGGTTCCTTTTCAAAAATAGCCAAATCATTGATCAAGGATAATACAGCTTTCATATCCGTTTTATTAGCTTTCCTTATAATTACTTGCATCTTTTGATTTTTTTTGTGTAAAAATAGCCATATTTGTAGCTCAATTGACTCCTTATTCTAATTAAAAATAGTTCTATGCGAAATCACGAAACCCTGGGAGAATATATCATCAATAATCAAAAGGATTTCCCCTATTCTTCCGGCGAACTTTCCAGATTGCTCAGCTCCATCAAATTAGCCGCAAAAATTGTAAACCACGAGGTAAACAAAGCCGGCTTAGTTGATATTGTAGGCGCAGTAGGCAGCACAAATATTCAGGGTGAAAATCAGCAAAAATTGGATGTTTACGCCAATGAAATTTTTATGCGTACTTTGGTTAACAGAGAAATTGTATGCGGAATTGCCAGTGAGGAAGAAGATGAAATGGTTATTATTGAAGGAAAGGAAAGAGCGCACGACAATAAATATATCGTTTTGATAGACCCCTTGGATGGTTCATCCAATATTGATGTGAACGTTTCTGTTGGAACTATTTTTTCAATTTATAGACGAGTTACACCCATAGGAACCCCGGTTACTTTAGATGACTTTTTGCAACCCGGAAACCTTCAGGTAGCTGCAGGCTATGTGGTTTATGGTACTTCTACCATGTTGGTCTATACCACAGGTCATGGTGTTCAAGGTTTTACTTTAAACCCTGCTTTAGGTACATTTTATTTATCTCATCCAAACATGAGGTTTCCTGAAAATGGAAATATATACTCAATTAACGAGGGTTATTATGTCCATTTCCCACAGGGAGTGAAAGATTACATCAAATATTGTCAGGAAGAAAAGGACGACAGACCTTATTCTGCCCGCTACATTGGGTCATTGGTTTCTGATTTTCACAGAAATATGATCAAAGGCGGAATCTATATCTATCCAACCAGCTCAAAAGCACCTCAAGGAAAATTGAGGTTGTTGTACGAATGTAACCCTATGGCTTTTTTGGCCGAACAGGCAGGAGGAGAAGCGATTGATGGTTATAGAAGAATTATGGAAATTAAACCGACAGAATTGCACCAAAGGGCTCCAATTTTTGTAGGTAGTAAAAATATGGTTAGAAAAGCCCGGGAATTTATGGCAAAATACCCCCAGGATGCCGATTATTAGAACAAGCTAAACCTATATAAATTGGGAATTATTCGATTAAAAAATATCAAAGTCTATGCCTACCATGGCTGTTTGATAGAAGAAGGAAAAATAGGATCTGATTACCGTGTGGACCTCAAGGTATATGCCAATCTGAAGAGCTCCGCCCTGTCGGACGATCTTCACGACACAGTTGATTATGTCCATCTAAACAAAATTGTCAAAGAAGAGATGGCCATTCGAGCCAAATTACTCGAAACTGTAGCAAACCGAATTCTCGATAGAATTTTGTTTGAAATTGATCTTGTAGCAAAAGCTAATATAAAATTGTCTAAATTAAACCCTCCCATAGGTGGTAATGTAGAAATGGTTACCATTGAGATGGAACGCAGTCGATAAAAATCCTGACCCAGTGAAAAAAAGTTTTACCATCATTGTTCCTGTATATAATGAAGAAGACAACTTATCTCGTGTAGGTGAAGTCTTAACCCAATACATCGACAGTGCCGAACTCGAGACCAATGTATTATTTGTAAATGATGGTTCGTCAGACAAAAGTCAGGAGGTAATTGAAGCTATATGCAGAAATAATCCCCATTTCAATTATGTAGAATTTAATGAAAACAGAGGTTTGAGTGCCGCAATTAAAGCAGGAATAGATTGTGCCAAAAGCGATTACGTGGGATATATAGACTCTGATCTACAAACGACACCCGAAGATTTCGACCTCTTATTGGAGTACATAGAAGAATACGATCTGGTAACGGGTGTGCGTTCTAACCGACAAGATTCTGTGGTAAAAAACATGTCGTCTACCATCGCAAATGGAATTCGCAGGGCTTTCACTCATGACGGAATGGATGATACCGGTTGTCCTTTAAAAGTGATGAAAACCGAAGCAGCAAAAAAAATTCCCATGTTCAAAGGTTTACATCGTTTTTTACCTGCTATGATCCTTTTGCAAAACGGTAAAATAAAACAAGTACCTGTTCAACATTTTCCGCGCATTGCAGGTGAAGCCAAATACCATTTATGGAACAGATTATTTGGTCCTTTGGTCGATTGTTTTGCCTATTTGTGGATGAAAAAGAAGTACATTAATTACGACGTAAAAACTAAGTCGGACTCTTTAAAATAGGGCTATGAGCGACTGGATTATTTATAGCATAGGCTTTTCAGCTCAAATACTCTTTTCTTCAAGACTGCTTATACAATGGTTGCAAAGTGAAAAAGTAAAAACGGTGGTTACTCCTTTGCTTTTTTGGCAACTTAGTCTGCTCGCCTCCTTTTTGCTGTTTGTTTATGGTTGGTTTAGAAATGATTTCGCCATCATGCTTGGCCAGGTATTAACCTATTTCATTTACATCAGAAATCTGCAAATTCAAGGGTTTTGGAAAAAAATGCCTCAATTTTTTCGCATATTCCTCTTCGTTTTCCCGGTAATCATTGTCATTTATTCTTACAATAACAATCAATTTGATATGGAAAGGATACTTAAAAACGAGCAGATTCCCGCCTGGTTGATCATTTTAGGGGTGGTTGCCCAGGTTGTTTTTACACTGAGATTTGTTTACCAATGGATTTATGCAGAAAAACACAGGTCATCAGAACTGCCAAAGGGTTTTTGGTTGCTGAGTCTGGCCGGTTCTTGTTTAATTTTAATCTATGCTATTTTGAGAAAAGACCCTGTCTTGTTAACAGGACATTTGTTCGGTGCTTTTGTCTATGTGCGCAATTTGTCTATCATCAATAAAGGTAAACATGAAGCAAAATAAAAAGTATTTGCTCTATCTCATATTGGTTTGTGGAGCGATCTTCCTGAGTCATTTAGACGTCATCTACGTCAATATTATGGAAGCCAGAAACTTTATTACAGCCAGAGAAATGCTCGAAAACGGAAACTGGATCCATACCACAATGAATTTGGAACCGAGATATGAAAAGCCGCCACTTCCTACCTGGTTAACCGCCATTTCGGCTTCAGTTTTTGGACTAGACAGTTTATTCGGCCTGCGTTTGCCTGCAGTTTTATCAGTTATTTGTATCATACTTACGAGCTTCTTTTTGGGTCTAAAATTTTTAAAAACCTCGAAACAAAGTTTTTTTAGTGCGCTTATTTTAGCCAGCTCTTTTTACATCATTTTTTCCGGAAGAAACGGACAATGGGATATTTTCTCACATGCCTTTATGCTCTTGGCTATTTACCATTTGGTTTCTGCTTTTCAAGCTGAGCAAACCCTATGGAAAAATTGGATTTGGGCGGGCGTATTTCTGGGACTGTCTTTTATGAGTAAAGGACCCATTTCTCATTTCGCACTGCTCTTACCCTTTTTACTTGCCTATGGAATTGTTTATCGTTTTAAGGGGTTTTCCAATAAATGGAAAGGTTTGTTGCCGCTTCTCATATTTTTTATCCTGATTGGGTTTAGCTGGGGTTTCTATATATATCTTACAGACAGCTCCTCTGCCAATGCCATTGCCGATAAAGAAACCGCTTCCTGGGCCGATAGGAATGTGAGGCCATTTTATTATTACTGGAGCTTTTTTACTCAATCCGGAATTTGGACCTTCTTTGCCCTGATCGCAATCCTGTATCCCTATATGAGCAGAAGAGTTTCGGAAAAAAAAGCCTATCGTTTTTTCTTTTTATGGACCATCATTGCGGTTATTTTACTATCTCTGATTCCGGAAAAAAAGTCGCGTTACTTATTACCTGTATTGATTCCCTTGGCATTTACCACTAGTTTTTACATCCAATTTCTGGTAACGAAAGGAAAAAGTATGATCAAAATTGACCGACTATTGGCTAATTTCGGATTCGGATTGATTGCTATAATTGGGATTGTCTTCCCTATTGCCGGTTACCTGTATTTTAAAGATCAATTAGCGGGTTACTACCTTCCTTTTATATTGGTTTCCATCACTCTTTTTGCCTTGGGAATTTATATATTTAAAATGCTTGTCAAACAGAATTATGAAAGCGCCTTTTACAGTGTGGTTCTTTTTTTGTGTGCGATAATGCTATTCGGCTTTCCTTTGGCACAACTTTTTTACGACAACGATCAATTCAACAATATCAATAAAGTACGCAATCATCCGGGCAATGAAAATTTACCCCTATTCTACGTAGGAGAAATTGCGCCTGAATTGATCTGGGAATTGGGAGAACCGGTAAAAAAAATAGAATCATTAGATCAATTATCGCAAGGAACTGCGATTGGTGTTTTATCAAACGACAGTATTGCCGAAGTTATCTCTAAGAACTATCAGGTTAAAAACAGAACCAGATACGATATCAATTACGTGAACAAAAATAAAAAAGGCTATAAAGACCGATTAACCACCAATTTTTTGGTGGTAGAAAACAAATAGCAGTTCAAATCATTGTAGAAAGTAAATTTTTAATTAAATTTGCCTCCGATTTTGGCGTCGTGGCCGAGTGGCTAGGCTGGGCTCTGCAAAAGCTCCTACAGCGGTTCGAATCCGCTCGTCGCCTCTTCTAAAACCTCATTTCTAATCCACTTAGAATGAGGTTTTTTTGTTTTTTTTAACAATGATTATTCTATTATTTTGCATATTTGTAACCGTTTAACTTCACAGATGCAGATTTACCCTATTCAAACAGGATTTTTTAAGTTAGATGGTGGCGCTATGTTTGGCGTTGTTCCTAAAGTGATCTGGCAAAAAACCAATCCGGCTGACGCCAATAATTTAATTGACATGAGCTTGCGCTGCCTGCTGATAGAAGACGGCAATCGATTGATCTTGATTGATAATGGCACGGGTGATAAGCAATCGGAAAAGTTCTTTAGCTATTACTTTCCTTATGGAGAGGAAACTTTAGATAACCAGCTTGCCAAATTCGGTTTTCATCGCAACGATATTACGGATGTTTTTCTTACTCACCTGCATTTTGACCATTGTGGAGGAAGCATCGAATTTAATAAAGATAAGACCGGCTACCAACCGGCATTTAAAAACGCAAAATTCTGGAGCAATAAAGACCATTGGCACTGGGCTGCAAATCCAAACCCAAGAGAAAAAGCCTCTTTTTTACCAGAAAATATAAAGCCAATAGAAGAAAGCGGACAACTTAATTTTATTGACATACCCAATGGCGACCTATTAAAAAACTCTCCTTTGGGATTTGATATATTATTTGTGGATGGACATACAGACAAGCAAATGATCCCCATTATTTCTTATCAAGAAAAAAAACTGGTCTTTATGGCAGATCTTTTACCAACGGTTGGCCACATCCCGCTACCCTATGTAATGGGTTATGATACAAGGCCTTTAATAACCATGACCGAGAAAGAAAAATTTCTCAATAGCGCAGTAGAAAATGAGTATTTTCTCTTTTTAGAACACGATGCAACTAATGAAATATGCACACTGCAACATACAGAAAAAGGTGTAAGATTAAAAGAAACACATTCGTTTAACGAAATCTTCACTTCCCAATAAACTCAAATTAAAATAATTTAAATCGTATGAAAATAAAACATTTTATCGCCGGATTAGGATTGACAATCATTCTCGCCGGATGTAGTTCTTCAAAAGTTACTACAGCAACTAACTTTTCAAAAATACCCGTTCCTGCCGGAGAGGATATTGTTATAGATCTTCCGGAGAAAAAGGGAACAATGTCTGAAGAAGAAATTCATGCCTGGCCTCATGCCGATCTGGCTACCGATACCATTCCGGGTATGAGCCTGGCCAAAGCCTATGAATTTGTGGCCAATAAAAAAGCAAACACAGTAATCGTTGGAATTATTGATTCGGGTATCGATATCAATCATGAAGACTTAAAAGATCAGATATGGTTCAATGCAAAAGATATTCCGAACAACAACAAGGACGATGATAAAAACGGTTATGTTGACGACGTAAATGGTTGGAATTTTTTAGGAGGTGCCAAAGGGGCAGATACACCGGAACAGTTGGAAGTAACTCGTTTGTATAAAAAATACAGCCAAAAATTTGATGGCGTTGATCCTACCTCCATTTCAGGTAAAGACAAAGAAACGTATGACTATTTTCTAAAAATCAAAAATGATTTTGAAAAAAGATTAGCCGAGGCGAACGAGAACTATCAGTATTACACAGGCTTAATGTCTATGATCACCGAGGCAGATGCTGCCGCTAGAGCAAAATTTGGTGAAGGCTATACCATAGAGAATTTGAACACTTTACCTTCTGACGAGCAAAATCCGTTGTTGATGAAAGTAGTTTCATCCGGGGCAAAAGTTGAAGATGTTAAAAAACAAATCAATGGCGGTTTAGATTATTACGGTGCGCAAGTAAATAACCAGTATAATTTAGATTTTGATGGCAGATCTGTCACAAAGGACAATCCTTATGATATAAAAGATGTACCCTATGGTAACCCATGGGTTATCGGGTCTGTAGAAAAAGAAATGCACGGTACCCACGTTGCAGGTATTGTTTTGGCTACCAGAAACAATAACAAAGGAATGAACGGTGTGACCAACAACGTAAAATTGATCACTGCAAGAGCCGTACCCGATGGTGATGAATACGATAAAGATATTGCTTTAGCTATTCGTTATATGGCAGATATGGGCGCAAAAGTGGTTAATATGAGCTTTGGCAAATACTATTCACCTAATGCAGAATGGGTGTACGAAGCCATCAAATATGCGGCAGCTAAAGATGTATTACTGGTACATGCTGCAGGAAATGACGGGAAAGACATAGACTTAAGTGATAATTTCCCTACAGATGCTCCAAATAAAATTGATGAAATTACTGACAATGTAATTACCATAGGAGCGAGTACAAGAAACTACAATGACAAATTAGTCGCTAGTTTTTCTAATTACGGAAAGAAAAATGTTGATATTTTTGCACCAGGGCTAGAGATTTATTCTACAGTTCCAAACAACGAATACCAACATTTGCAAGGCACTTCAATGGCGGCTCCTCAAGTTGCAGGTGTTGCAGCCATGATCAGGGCATATTATCCTCAATTATCGGCAAGTCAGGTGAAACACATCATCATGAACTCCGGAACTAAAATTGATCTGGAAGTGTTATTGCCAAAAGCTGAAGGTAAAAAAGTTCCTTTTGGAGATCTTTCGGTATCCGGTAGAGTGCTAAATGCATATGGCGCTGTGAAAATGGCCGACCAAATGGTAAATGGTAAATAACATCAGGTTCTTATAATTGAGAAACTGCAAGTCTGTTGTATTTGCAGTTTCTTTTTTTGTATTAAATCAATCATATGAAAAAGTTTTTAATCCTATTATTTCTAACTCAACTTTCTTTTGCTCAAAAAGACACCCATTGGCAACAACACGTAGATTACACCATGGACATAGACATGGATGTAGAGTCCTTTCAGTTTAAAGGAAAACAGAAGTTGGTGTACACCAACCATTCACCGGACATTTTAAATGTAGTTTATTACCATTTACAGTTAAATGCTTTTCAGCCGGGAAGTGATATGGACATCCGTTTGCAAAACATTCCTGATCCTGACCCTAGAATGGTAAACAACTTAGGCACCAAAGATCTTCCTGTTTATCAAAGTAGGATTGCAGAATTGAAACCGAATGAAATTGGCTATCAAAAAATTATTTCACTCAAGCAAAATGGTAAAAATATTGATTTTGAGGTAGTGGGTACAATTTTAAAAGTACCGTTAAACGAGGTGATCAAGCCGGGTGGTAAAACAACATTTGAAATGGAGTTTGAAGCCCAGGTGCCTTTACAGATCAGAAGAAACGGAAGAAATAGCAAAGAGGGAGTTGCCTTATCTATGGCGCAATGGTATCCGAAACTTGCGGAGTACGATGATGAAGGTTGGCATATTAGTCAGTATATCGCGAGAGAATTTTATGGCGTTTGGGGAGATTTTGATGTAACCATTCATATTGACAAAGATTATGTGGTTGGAGGTACCGGTTATTTACAAAATCCCCAAGAAGTTGGACATGGTTATGAAGATAAAACCAAATCACTGAAATTACCCATAGGCAATAAATTGACCTGGCATTTTAAAGCGCCAAACGTACACGACTTTTCATGGGCGGCAGACCCTGATTATATCCATGATATGATCTTGGGAGAAAATGGCGTAGAGTTGCATTTTTTCTATAAAAATAATCCCGATACCCATGAAAACTGGAAAAAACTACAACCTAAAACTGCCGAGCTTTTGGCTTATTACAATAAGCATATTGGTGAATATCCTTATAAGCAATACTCTGTAATTCAGGCAGGAGACGGTGGTATGGAATACGCCATGTGCACCTTTATTACCGGCGGCCGAAATTTGGGCAGTTTAATTGGTGTTACTGCCCATGAGTTTGCCCATACCTGGTTTCAGTTCTTATTGGCAAACAACGAACTCAAACATTCTTGGATGGATGAAGGATTTACGCAATATATTTCGAGTTTGGCCGAAAATGAAATTCTGGATCAAAAGCTGGAAAATCCCAATGAGGGAAGCTATAACAGCTATTATAGATTAGTAGCTTCAGGTGTTGAACAAGCTCAATCATTACATGCTGATAAGTTTGATTATAATTATGCCTATTCAGTAGCGGCTTATTCAAAAGGAGCTGTGTTTTTGGCTCAGCTGGGCTATGTAATTGGTGAAGAAAATTTGGCACAAACGCTTCAAAAGTATTTTGCCGATTTTAAATTTAAACATCCGAAACCAAATGATATCAGAAGAACTGCAGAAAAAGTCTCCGGATTACAATTAGATTGGTATTTGAATTTATGGACTGAAACCACCTTTACCATAGATTATGCCGTAAAAGATATTACTGCAAATACCATTCAATTAGAAAAATTAGGTAAAATGCCTATGCCTTTAGATGTTTTGGTAACCTATACCGACGGCAAAAAAGAATGGTTTAACATCCCTTTACAAGAAATGATGGGACATAAACCCACAAAGGCAACTATTTTACCCGGTTGGTCTTGGGTGCATCCCACCTATTCTTTTACCGTAAAAAAAACAGTAAAAACGGTTGAGATAGACCCCACAAACAAAATGGCGGATATCAACAAAACAAACAATACACTTCAATAATAAAGTACCTGTTTAAACTTTAAAAAAGGCTTTTGAACTTTATTCAAAAGCCTTTTTTTTTGACATTTTTTTTTCAGCTTAAAACAAGAATTGAATTAAAAATAGCGGTTTGGACGAAAGCTATAAAGGTGAACATTAAGTAGGGATAACCTGTTAAAATAGCTGATAAAAAGATATATTTGTTAGGATAAAACAAGTTGGGCGCTATTAAAATAAAAGACCATGAAAATTGAACATTTAGCTATTTGGGTTGACGATTTAGAAAAAATGCGTCGATTTTATTTAAACTATTTTAATGTAGAGAGTAGCGATAAATATACAAACCTCAAAAAAGGCTTTACCTCTTATTTTTTAACATTTGGAGAGGGTAAAACTCGCATTGAAATAATGAACAGATTAGATATTACTAACGAGCCGATTAAAAGAGGTTTTATGAGAGGTATTGCTCATTTTGCTATTTCCGTTGGAGGTATAGAAGCTGTTAACAGACTGACAGAGCGATTGCGAGCAGATAATTACATCATTGAAAGTGAACCTCGGACTACAGGAGATGGGTATTATGAAAGTGTTGTTTTAGACCCAGAGGGTAATTATTTGGAAATATCAGCTTAAATTAATTTGCAGTGAAATTATGATTAACACAATTGTTTTCGACTTTGGTGGTGTTTTGATAGATTGGAATCCCAAATATGTATATCGAAAAATATTAAACGACG
>CAZWAN010000048.1:0-21254 GCA_964631875.1 uncultured Flavobacteriaceae bacterium | reverse complement strand
CTAGGCTTGATTTCTGCTCTACGAAGAAACATGAACCGAGAACTGTGGATTAAATGGCCAAACGACATTTTGACAGGTAATAAAAAAATTGCGGGAATTTTGGTTGAAAATTCAATCAGAAGTTCTCATATTAATCATTCAATTATAGGAATTGGTCTCAATGTAAATGAAAATCCATTTCCGGAAGAATTACATCAAGCCACTTCTTTGGCAATTTTGACAGGTAAGGAGTTTGATAGAGATGTTTTGTTGCTTGAAATATTAAATGAGCTGGAAAGGACATTTTACATTCTAGAAAATGACCAAAAAGATTCAATAAAGTCCGCTTATTTGGATCGCTTGTACAAGTATCAACAACCCCAAATGTTCCGCACCAAAGAAAGGGATTTGATCATGGCAAAAATTATTGATATTGACCGTTGGGGCAACCTCATTATAGAAGATGTAGACGGAAAGATACTATCCTTTGGTTTTAAAGAAATTCAGTTCATTTACTGATTTCCTATATTTGAGATCAAGGTATTTATAAATTTTTGTAATGGACTTTTAACCATCATGGCCATCATGGGATTAAAATTTCCTTCAAATAATAATTGTACATCACTTGAATTCACTTCTTTTTCAACAATATTTGCAGTTAGTGAAAAAGGCAGTTTTTCACTGGCAGATCCTAGTACTATTTTTTCTCCCGGAACTATCTCTTTTAATTTCAGTTTAATTTCGGGCATTCCTTTAAGAGCAAAAATAAAAGAATCCTCATTTGCCTCAAATTTGTCTATGTTTTCAGGCATTATTTTACCGAAATTTTCCACATTGCTTAAAAAGTCGAAAATTTCTTGATTAGATTTTGGAACCGTAATTTTTGGGCTTTCTAAATGCATAACTTATATTTTCCATTCAGCAGGATTCTGTCTCCAAGCTGATAGTGTTTCTCTGTTTTTTTCGGTCACATAATCTGTTTCAATAGCTTGCTCGATAAGGTGGTTATAATCACTCAGACTTGTGACTTCGATATTTTCTTTTTTGAAATTTTCTTTGGCAATATCAAAGCCATAATCAAAAATAGCCACCATACCTTTCACTACGGCATCATTTTCTTTCAAGGCTCTAATGGCATTTAAACTACTATTTCCTGTACTTATCAAATCCTCAACCACTACAACATTATGTCCTTTTTCAAGATAGCCTTCAATTTGATTTTGTCTGCCATGTTTTTTTGGTTCAGGTCTTACGTAAACGAAGGGCAGTCCCAATTCTTGTGCAACCAAAACGCCAATAGCAATGGCTCCTGTTGCCACTCCGGCTATCACATCAGGTTTACCGTGTTTTTCCAGAATTAAATTACTCAATTCCTCACGTATGTAGTTTCTAATCTGAACATAAGAAAGGGTTACACGATTGTCGCAATAAATGGGGGAATTCCATCCTGAGGCCCATTGAAATGGTTTTTCAGGATTTAATTTGATTGCTTTAACGGATAAAAGCAATTCGGCTGTTTTTTTTGCTGTATTTTTGTCCGAAATCATGTCGCAAATGTATAGAATTTTTAAAGATGATTGCACAATATTATTAGTTGATTCTTTAGAGAAAAGCATAGAGTCTGGTTTTTTTTATTGGGAAAATCAAGATAGAGAAGCTATTAATCAATTGATTATAAGACATCCGGATTGTTTATATTTTTATCACGGTGATCTGGAAGAATTATTTTATCAGTTTCGATCAAAATTCATATCAATTCTTGCAGCAGGGGGTTTAGTGTTCAATTCTTCAAAGGAATTACTCCTAATTTATAGACACGGTAAGTGGGATTTACCAAAAGGGAAAGTGGAAGAAAATGAAGAAATCGAACTTGCTGCTATTCGTGAGGTTCAAGAAGAATGTGGGCTTATTCAAATTGAACTTCTAGGGTTTTTCGAAAGAACCTATCATATTTACGACTTAAATGCTCAAAGTTATTTTAAAACTACACATTGGTTTTTAATGGAAACCATGCAAGAAGAACTCAAGCCTCAGTTGGAAGAAGGTATCGAAGAAGTGAAATGGACTCCAATTGAAAGACTTGAATTTGTATTTCAAAATACTTTCCAAAACATTAAAGAACTTATTTCTAGGTATTTGCTAAGTCTGTAACGGTTAAAAAACACTTTCATGATAAAAATGTACTTTTGCAACTTTTTAAAGTTGAACCATGAAAGAATTTATTACAAAACAATTACCTACCGCAAAAAATGATATTTTATCCGGTCTTACTGTGGCCTTGGCCTTGGTCCCTGAAGCGGTTGCCTTTGCTTTTGTAGCGGGTGTGGATCCTTTAGTAGGGCTTTATGCAGCCTTCATGGTGGGTTTAATTACTTCTATTTTTGGAGGAAGACCAGGAATGATCTCAGGTGCAACAGGAGCTCTAGCAGTAGTTATGGTGACCTTGGTAGCTCGAGGAAATGCTATAGGTAATGAAGGCGAAAATTTGGGGTTATATTATTTGTTTCTGACCGTTATTCTGATGGGACTGTTTCAAATGTTTGCCGGATTTTTGAAATTGGGGAAATTTGTAAGATTAATTCCACATCCTGTAATGATGGGTTTTGTGAATGGATTAGCGATCGTAATTTTTTTATCACAATTGGGCATGTTTAAGGAAGTTATAAATGATGAAAAAAGGTGGATTCAGGGCAGTGATATGCTCATTATGTTAGGGCTAGTCGGTCTTACAATGTCAATTATGTTTGGATTATCGTATTTTAAGTATACCTCAAAATTACCGGGAGCTTTGATCGCAATTCTTGTCGTAACAGCCATTGCTCTTTTTGCCAATGTAGATGTTCCCACTGTGGGTTCTTTTATTCGTGATGGTGGAGGAACGGGTTTACGAGGTGGATTACCAACATTCCAGGGAGAAATATTTTCAAAAATACCGATGAATTGGGAAACACTCCGTTTCATCTTACCCTATTCTTTGATATTGGCTGCAATTGGTTTAATAGAATCTTTAATGACATTAAATTTAATTGATGATTTGACCGAAACACGAGGAAATGCCAATAAGGAATGTATGGCTCAGGGAATGGCGAATGTAGTGACAGGTTTATTTGGTGGAATGGGAGGATGTGCCATGATCGGACAATCCATCATCAATATAAAGTCAGGAGGAAGAGGAAGGTTATCTGGAATTGTAGCAGCACTAATGCTATTAAGTTTTATCCTTTTTGGGTCCTCTTATATTGAAAGAATTCCGATTGCCGCCTTGGTGGGTGTAATGTTTATGGTTGTTATCGGAACTTTTGCATGGAGTAGTTTTAGAATTTTTGGCAAGATACCCAGAGCAGATTTTTTTGTGATCATCCTGGTTTCTGCACTTACTGTTATGTTCGATTTGGCCATTGCTGTTTTTGCCGGAGTTATTGTAAGTGCTTTGGTTTTCTCTTGGGAAAATGCCGTGCGCATTAGGGCTAGAAAATCATTAAAAGATGATAGCACGAAAGTTTATGAAATATGGGGACCTTTGTTTTTTGGATCGATTAGTAATTTTAATAACAAATTCGATGTAAAAAATGATCCCAATAATGTAGAAATCGACTTTATTGAATCCAGAATTTGCGACCATTCTGCGATTGAGGCCATTAAAGGCATGGTTGAAAAATATGGGACATTCAACAAAAAAGTAGTACTCAAGCATTTGAGCGAAGAATGCAAATTACTCCTAGCTAATAATAATCCGGCTTTTATGGATGTGATCGTCAACGCTATTGATGATCCCAGATACCACATTGCGGAGGATCCTGAAAAATTTAATCAATCAATTACCCGATAAATAGGATATTTGAGGTAATTACTTTCTCTGTATTTGGATTGGTTGTAGATAAATTCTAATTGCTTGTACGAATCTTTGCCGAAGTTCGTGTCTTCCTTTTTTTTCTGGGTGAATAAAGAACGCAAGTCCGGATCTTTTTCAAGAATCTCCATTGCCAGATCTTCAAAAACATAAGGCGAAAAGCCTTCTTTTTGTTGTAAAATTGTGTCGAAAAAATTCCAGTTAAAAAAAGAATCTGTAGCCTCTGGCTCTAGCGTTTCTAGTAGGTATCGATAGCCTTTTTGGTCAATTTTTACAATAAAATCTCCCTCTGAAAATTTGACGATTTCCCGGGTGGTTTTAACAGTGGTATTATAATGAGGGTAATGACCTTCATAAGGAGATTGATATGTTTTGAAATCATCGATGGTATAACTTTCTACTGAAATTGTTGTATCTCTTAGAAAAGTTTCCATTTGAATTTGATTCATTTTTAACCTCTCTAAAACCTTCCATTCACTTTTTGGAATAATATAGGCCAAGGGTATTTTTACCGTTTTTGAAGGAATAAATTGATCAAAGTATTTTATAGGTTTAACGAATGGTTTTGACCTGTCATATTTTAATCGATCTAATCCTGAAATCTCACTTTTAATAAAATTTCCCTCGTAACCATGAAATGAGATGGACCTGTTTGCAGTTGTATCAACTTTCCACTGAATCGGGTATACTTTATTTTTGTAAACTTCAGGTTTTTGGTGTCTAATCGTATGTATTTCTTGTCCGAATTTTGCACCAAAATCGAGTGCAGAAACCATTAATTCATAGGTTCCCCAGACTCTTTGGTCATAAGGTTTTAACATATGGGTTTCTACCATAAAGCCCAAAGTATTAAAAAGAGTAGAGTAACCGGTTGAGTACCGGGGAGAATCGAAAAATTGTTGAAAGCCGCTATCGGGCACCCGATTAAATACGTTTACATAAGGTGTAATCAGATAATTCTTTTTTTTCAGATCATTTTCAATCCATGGACGCATTTTTTTGTGTAAAAATTCTCCCGCTTCTCCTCCTAATTTATTGTGTTGGGTAAAGAGGTGTGTGAGGATATATTGGTAATCGGCGCCATTGCTCACGTGATTATCAATAAAAATATCTGGTTCAAAAAAATGAAATATTTCTGCAAAAGTTTTGGCATTTTTTGTGTCGGCTTTTATAAAGTCACGATTGAGGTCAAAGTTCCTGGCATTTCCTCTAAATCCGTATTCATCAGGTCCGTTTTGATTAACACGACTCGTACTATTTCGGTTTAAGCTTCCACCGATATTGTAGATAGGAATAACCCCAACTAAGAGTTTTTCTATGCCAGAAATTTTTAATTTCCCTGAGGCAAGATCCTTCATCAACATCATACTGGCATCAATTCCATCCGGTTCTCCCGGATGAATTCCGTTATTGATCAGTATGTTGACCATGTTACTTTTGTGACCTTCCTGAATAAATTCACCTTCATTTTGAAAAAGCACTAAGTGCAGTGGAAAACCCGAATCAGTTTCTCCAAATTCCAAAACAGAAATACTTGGGTATGAAATGCTTAATCGATGGTAAAACTCAATTGTTTCTCTGTATGTAGGAGTTTTTATTTCGCCATTCCGCTCAAAAAATGTTTCATTTTCTTGTGCTAACAATAAATGACTAGTGAAGAAAAAAAGTGATAAAAAAAATCTGGACATGACATTGCTTAAAAAGATCGGACTTCTAACACAGCAGGTGGAACAAAAAGAGAAACATCTCCTTTATTTCGCAGTACATCCCTAACAATACTCGAACTTATAAAAGAGGTGTCGGCACTTGTAAGCAAAAAAACAGTTTCAATTTTAGATAATTTTCGGTTGGTATGTGCTATGGCTTTTTCAAACTCAAAGTCGGCCGGATTTCTTAAACCCCTCAATAAAAAATTACTATTTACTTTTCTGCAATAATCTATGGTCAGGCCTTGGTAAGTGTCAATTTTTATTTTATCTATAGAGGAATATGTTTTTTCAATAATTGTCTTTCTCTCTTCTAAAGAAAACATATATTTTTTTGATGCATTAGATCCGATAGCGATAATGATTTCGTCGAACAAATCTAATGCCCGGTTGATGATATCGGAGTGCCCAAGGGTGAGTGGATCAAATGATCCAGGAAAAACTGCTCGTCTCATATTAGTTTTTTAAAGCCATTTCTATGCAATTGCCAAATAATTCGGTCAGACTTATATTTGCTTCTTTGGCCTGTTTTGGCAAAATACTTTCTCTGGTTAGACCCGGCACCATATTAAGTTCTATAAAATAAGGTGTATCCTCAACAATAATAAAATCTGCTCTCGACAAGCCCTTTAAATTTAGTGTTTTATAAATTTTTTCAGCAACTCTTTCAACATTTTTTTGTTGTAAAACAGAGAGTCGGGCCGGAGTAATCTCATCCGATTTTCCTAAATATTTGGCCTCATAATCAAAGAACTCATTCTGGCTTACAATTTCGGTTATCGGTAATACTTTAATTTCACCTTTCCATTCAATTACGCCCACAGAAACTTCAATTCCATCTAAAAATGATTCAATTAAAATTTCATCATCTTCCTTAAAAGCAAATTGTATTGCTGCTTCCAAATCATCTTCATTTTTCACTTTGGTTACTCCAAAACTAGAGCCTGATTTATTTGGTTTTACAAAACATGGAAGACCTAAAGTTCTTATAATTTGGTCTTGCCAATACATGTCGCCTTTGTTTATGTAAACAGAGTTTGCCATTCTTATCCCGTAAGGTTTTAGAAAACTCAAAGTATCTCTTTTATTAAAAGTTACTGCCATTTGATAAAATGGTGAAGAAGTATGGGGCATTTTTAGTAGGGAAAAATAAGCTAATAGAACACCATTTTCACCGGGATGTCCATGTATTGCATTAAAAACACAATCGATTTTTATTTTTTCTTTCCCGTTCATAAGACTAAAGTCGGCTTTGTCAACAGGAAGTTCATTTCCATTTTCATCTAACCAAACCCATCTGTCTTTTAGAATAAGTACTTTGTATATTTGATAAATTGAATGATCAAGTTCTTCAAAAACTACGTTTCCACTTTTTATAGAAATTTCTACCTCGCTAGAATAACCACCCATTACGATGGCAATATTTTTTTTCATATTAGATCTGTTGCTCGCTAACAAACTTACAAAAAAACGCGAAGGTGTAAATAGACGATTTAGGGCAATTAACTTTATTCTTTACAAGATAAAATGATTTCTAGATGAACAGGTTTCTTACAATTTGAATTATATTTACCGCTAAATTTAATTTATGAATTTTATTCAATACATCAAGAGCAAAGAGTTCTTATCTAATTTGTTGGCTGTATTTGCGTTGTCATTACTTTTTTTATTTGTTTTGGGACGAGGCCTAAAAGCTTATACCAATCATAACGAAAGAATCTCGGTGCCAAATTTGGAAAAACTTTCAGTAGAAGAAGCGGAGAAGGTTTTGGCGGAACGGGAGTTGGCCTATGTAGTTATAGATTCGTCTAATTTTAATCCTGATTATCCGCCAAAATCAGTTATTGAGCAGGATCCTGAAGCAGGAAGTTATGTAAAGCATAAACGAAAAATCTATCTGACTTTAAATCCTTCGGATTATATGAAAGTGCAGATACCAAATGTTCTGGATGAAACGAAAAGACAAGTTGTTACAAGATTACGTTCTTCAGGTTTTGTCATTGGTAAAGAAAGATTTATACCCGATTTGGGAAAGGATGTTGTAAGAATGCTGGAGCATAAAGGAAGAGAAATTAAACCTGGTGAATATTTGCCTAAAAACGCTGTTTTAGATTTGGTTTTGGGGGATGGGTTAGAAGAATTAGATAGTATAGCAAGAATTGATACCGTAGACAATGTTGGAGAATTTTGAAGAAACAACCAATGATGATCTTTACGAACATTATAGTTTTACTGCATCAGCGGGACAGGAACCTTTAAGGGTAGACAAATTTTTGATGAATTTTATTGAGAATGCCACTAGAAATAAAATTCAACAGGCAGTAAGAGCTGGAAGCGTTTTGGTAAACGAAAATATAGTAAAGCCAAATTACAAGGTAAAATCGGGGGATCAGGTAAGGGTAGTATTGGCTCATCCGCCGCATGAAAATCTGCTGGTGGCTGAAGAAATGCCGCTGGATATTCTTTTTGAGGATGAAGAAGTGATCGTATTGAATAAACCTGCCGGTGTAGTTGTTCATCCCGGACACGGAAATTACAGCGGCACGTTGGTAAATGGGTTGATCCACCATATTGAGAATCTTCCTACCAATAGTAATGAAAGACCTGGGTTGGTGCACCGAATAGATAAAGACACCAGTGGATTACTCGTGGTAGCCAAAACAGAGTTTGCCATGGCAAATTTAGCTAACCAGTTCTTTGAAAGAACAACTGAAAGACTTTATTACGCGCTGGTTTGGGGTAATTTTGATGAAGAGGAGGGAACCATAGAGGGACATATAGGAAGAAGCTTTAAAAATAGGTTACAAATGGACGTTTTTCCGGAAGGTGATTTTGGGAAACCCGCTATAACACATTATAAAGTAATCGAGCGGTTTAATTACGTAACTTTAGTAGAATGTAAATTGGAAACAGGTAGGACGCACCAAATAAGAGCACATTTCAAGCATATTGGTCATACCTTATTCAATGATGAACGTTATGGAGGGAACCTTGTTCTCAAGGGGACAACCTTCAGTAAATACAAACAATTCGTAGAGAACTGTTTTTCTGTTTTACCCAGACAGGCTTTACATGCAAAAACCCTTGGTTTTATGCATCCAACAAAAAAGGAATTTTTGAGATTTGATTCTGAAATTCCTGATGATATGCAATTGTGCCTGGAAAAATGGAGAAACTATACCTTATATCAAAAAGAAGAGTAAGCAATGATGAGAGTAGTTATTTCACCGGCTAAATCACTTGATTTTGAAAGTCGGGTGCCAACACAAGATTATTCAACATGTGTATTTTTGGATAAGTCTGAAAAAATAAACACAACTTTAAAAAGACAAAGTGCAAAGAAGTTGGCTCAACTCATGAGTATTTCTAAAGATTTGAGTGAACTAAATTACCGGAGAAATCAAGAATGGCAATTGCCTTTTACACTACAGAATGCAAGACAGGCCGTCTTTGCATTTAACGGTGATGTGTATATTGGTCTTGACGCTTATACCATACCTCAGGAAAAAATGGTCGATCTTCAAGATAAAATTCGCATTTTATCCGGCTTATATGGTATTTTGAAACCTTTAGATTTAGTTCAGCCATATCGTTTGGAAATGGGGACTAAACTTAAAATAGGGAGAAAAGAAAACCTTTATCAGTTTTGGAAGGAAGATGTGACAAATTTTTTGAATGAAGAGTTAGCAGGAGATCCTTTGATCAATTTGGCAAGTGCCGAATATTTTAAAGTAATCGATCAAAAGAAATTAAAAAGTGACGTAATTACCCCTGAATTCAAAGATTTTCATCAGGGTAAATTAAAAATGATTGGTTTTTTTGCCAAAAAAGCCAGAGGTGCTATGGCCAGATTTGTTGTTGAAAATGGAATAGAAAATCCTCAAGAACTGAAAACCTTTGATTGGGAAGGTTATTCCTTTGACGACAACTTATCTTCAGCATATAAATGGGTTTTTACAAGATAAATTGATTCTAGAATCTAAAAAAGATAACCCAAACGAATTCCTCCAGTCAATACAAATGAAGATCCTGCTCCTCCTAAAAAGGCATAGTAATAATCTGCTTCCTCTAAATCACCCGTGGCATAACCAGCCCCAATATAATAATCGATCGCAATTCTATTATTATATACTACCTGTTTTCCAAAATTGATCAATCCGGCTAAATTTGTAGTAGAACCTGACGTCTTTCCATAGCCATAATTTGTAATATCATAAGAAAATGAAGTTATGGCAATTTCAGGTTTAATATATGAGCCTTTCAGTATATGGGCATATTTCATTCCTTTTATATAAAAATCTGGAGAACGAATAAATTTATAGCCCAATTTTAAAAATACGCCCGATGCGTCTTGATCGGTTGAGTTATTTCCATAAATAAATCCAACATTACCTTCAATGCTGTTCCCAGGTTTTAAACTTCGCTCATAACCTAATTCAATAGCACCTGAGATGGGGAGAAATAAATTGAATTTAAGGATGTTTTTTCTTTGTGAAGCTAAATCTTCATAGGTACTCATCGAATTATCTATGAGATATTCTCTTCCATCTGCGAAGATAATTTTATCAACTTTTGCCTTGTCTATGCCTACAATAATGTCATCTCTCAGGCCTTCTTCAGAGTATTTAATGTCTTGATCACCAATTTCAACTACTTTTCCTAAAATAATTTTTCCATTCCGCTGCACAATGGTGTCCGTTATTTTTTCCTGGGCAGAAATGAGAGTGGAGGTAAAAATAAATACCAAACAGACGATGATTACTCTTTTCATTTTTTAATAAAAATACATTTAAAATCTGATTTAAACTCAGTTTTTCAAATTTCCATAAAAGATTGTGTTTGCTTGACTCAATAATCTTTTTAATGAGTTTCTTTATGCAAACCTATAATTGAACTTTTTAATCTCAGTATTTCAAATAGAAGCAGTCTATCTTTCGAGGAACATTTTCCGGTATTAAAATGACATTAGTTACAATATATGGGGCTAAAGATCGAGCTTAAATTCTTTTCGCAGGTAAGATAAAGCCTTATTTTTTTCTTTGAGATGCTCGTATTTTTCCTGGTTGGTATAAGCGATTTTGTTCGTTTCCTCCTCATTGATATGGACTACAAAGTCGATACTGTAATTATTTAATTTTTCTCTGATGAATTGTAGCGCTTTTGGCTTCACTTTTTCCAATTCAGATTTCATGAGGTTATTGGAATAAGTAACATGAATCATATGTTTTACTAAAACCGGTTTATCGGCATTAAGAATAGAAGCATAGATCCTTTCACCATTTTCGTGTAAGGTTTCGATATACGATTCCCATATACTAAAAAATTGCTCTTCAGAAAAAGGATTTTTTGGTAAAGATTGGGATTGCATCATGCGTTCCAGTTCTTTACGCTTTTCTATTAATGCGGCTTCCTCCAATTTTTTTCGCTCAATGCTACTCATGCTCAGGGCGGATTTTCTCGTTGCTGTTCTAACACCCTTTAATATCGGATTAATAATCTTTACTTCTTCTGATTCCTTTATAATGGTAATTTTTTCAACAGATTCAGTAACTATTGGCTCAAATGGAACTTGTTCTTTTTTGGAAGGTTTAATTTTTAGAGGTTCTGGCGTTTGTGTTGGTAAATCAAGTTTTTCGTCCACTTGAAAGTGGCTAAAGAATTGTGCCGGGATTATGAACCTGTCAGACTTTTTTTTTTCTCTATCAAAATTGATAGAGGCAATTTGCATAAGGGCCAGTTCAACCAATAATCGCTGATTTTTACTAGTTTTATAATTTAAATCGCATTGATTGGCCAAATCAATAGCTTCCATTAAGAATGGAACGGTAGCTTTCACAGCTTGTTCCAAATATTTGTTTTTTGCTCTATCACCAACTTCTAATAAGGCAATTGTTGAGCTGTCTTTAGCTACTAAAACATCTCTGAAGTGCGAAGCCAATCCAGTTATAAAATGATGTCCATCAAAACCTTTATCTAACACCTCATTAAAGGCCAGTAGAGCTTCTGGAATTTTATTATTCAGCAGTAAATCCGTCATATTAAAATACACTTCATAATCTAAAACATTCAGGTTTTCCGTAACCGCTTCACGGGTTAGATTATTTCCGGAAAAACTCACTACTCTGTCAAAAATAGATAAAGCATCTCGCAGTGCACCATCTGCTTTTTGCGCGATGATATGCAAGGCATCATCCTCAGCTATTACGTTTTCTTGTTTTGCAATGGTGTGTAAATAATTTTTAATATCGATTACACCAATTCTTTTAAAATCAAAAATCTGACAACGAGATAAAATCGTTGGAATGATCTTGTGTTTTTCTGTAGTAGCTAAAATAAAAATGGTATGACTTGGAGGTTCTTCTAACGTTTTTAAAAAAGCATTAAAGGCACTTTGAGAAAGCATATGGACCTCATCGATAATATAAACCTTATACTTTCCGGATTGCGGTGGAATACGAACTTGCTCTGTCAAAGACCTAATATCATCTACAGAGTTATTCGAAGCTGCATCCAGTTCAAAAATATTGAAAGCAAAATCTTCATCTTCTTGAATTTGCTCCATACTTTCCTGATTGATGCGTTTAGCAAGAATTCTGGCACAAGTTGTTTTTCCAACACCTCTAGGTCCTGTAAATAATAAGGCTTGAGCGAGGTGATTATTCTTAATGGCATTCTCTAAAGTATTGGTAATAGATTGTTGCCCAATGACATCTAAAAATGTTTGAGGTCTATATTTTCTAGCCGATACTATAAAATGTTCCATAACTGAATTGAGGCGCTAAAATAAAGAATTATGGATAGATTTTATCATATAAATCTTTATACTTTTTCAATATTTCTGTTCTTTTGGGTTTAAAGGTTGGGGTGAGCAAGTTGTTGTCTACTGTCCATATTTCAGGTGTCAATTCAATTCTTTTTATTGTTTCCCATTTTCCAAATTGCTCATTACCTTTATCAATTTCCTCCATAATTCTTTCTTTTACTTTGGGGTTTTCCGCAATTTCTGCATGCTTCATGCCTATTTCGATATGATGCCTTTTTGCCCATTCTTTCACAAATTCAAAATTAGGTTGAACAAGTGCGGCAGCCATTTTCTGACCTTCACCAATCACCAGAATTTGTTCAATAAAACGAGATTGTTTCATTTGATTTTCGATAGGTGCGGGAGCGATGTATTTTCCTCCTGAAGTTTTAAAAATTTCCTTTTTTCTTCCTGTGATTTTTAAGAATCCTTCAGAATCAATTTCACCCTTGTCGCCCGTATGGAAAAAATCACCGGTCATAACCTCTGCTGTTTTCTCAGGATCTTTGTAATATCCGATCATCACATTTGGTCCTTTTACCAAAATTTCACCATCCTCGGCAATTTTTACCTCAACATGATTTATTAATTTACCAACCGATCCAATTTTAAAATTTTCACCTGCATATTGATTCACTGAGACAACAGGAGAAGTTTCCGTTAAACCGTAACCTTCCATTACTTGTAAATCGGCTGCACTAAAAATTCTTGTCAATCTGGGCTGAAGAGGAGCACTTCCGGAGACCATGGTATGTAATCTGCCTCCAAGAGCTTCTTTCCATTTGCTAAAGATCAACTTTCTCGCTAGTCCTAGTTTTTTTTCATACCACCATCCATTTCGGTTATAGGGTTCATAAGCCATACCCACATCGATGGCCCAAAAAAAGATCATTTTTTTAATTCCTGTCAGATTCGCTCCTTTTGCCACAATACTGTCGTAAATTTTTTCCAACAAGCGAGGGACCACACTCATAAAGTGCGGTTTGACTTCCTTTAAATTATCTGATATCTTATCGATACTTTCTGCAAAATAAATGGCTAAACTATTATGGATATATAGATAATGCAGCATGCGTTCGAAAATATGACATACGGGTAAGAAACTCATTACAACTCCGCTTCCTTTCGTAATGGGTAAACGGGGGGTGCTGTCTATTACATTGGTGACAATATTATTGTGTGTAAGCATTACACCCTTCGGAGTTCCTGTAGTTCCGGAGGTATAAATGATGGTTGCCAAGTCATTTGCTTTAACTTTGGCCTTTAGTTCTTCAACTTCTTTTTGATTTACCAAGTCTTTACCGAGTGCGAATATTTCTTTCCAATTTTTAGCACTTTTTACTTGATCAAAAGTGAATATTTCAATCAATTCAGGAGAATCCTTTTGTGCTAATGCTGCTTTTTGATAAAGAATTTCATCCGAAAGAAAACAGAACTTAACTTCAGCATGATTAAATATATACTTAAAATCATTTTCCCCAATCGTAGGATAGATAGGAACATTAATGGCACCTAACTGCATTAAAGCCATGTCGAGTATATTCCATTCTGTTCTATTTGTAGAAGATATCAACGCTATTTTATCTCCCGGTTTTACACCTAAGTTTAACAGCCCTCTACTCATTTGGTTCACAGAATCAACAAATTCTTGCGAACTTAAAGAAACCCATTTTCCATCATACTTTGTATTTAAACTATTAGGTATGGGGTTATTTTCCAACTGGTAGTACAGGAAGTCAAAAAGTCTTTTTATTTCTATTGCCATAAATATTATTTAAGAAGCCAATTCAATTGATAGATTAAGAAATTTCTTTTAAAAATAACGTAAAAAATCTTAAAATCGAAATAAAGACTACTTCCTTCAAATGATTATATTTGCACATCATTAAAAACAATCGACTTTTAGCGAAAATGAAGACTTTTTTAGCTTAAAGTCAAGTATAAAGAATATTTATGAAAATATCATATAATTGGTTGCAGCAATTTTTGAAGATTGATTTGGAGGCAGAGCAAGTTGCTGAAATTTTAACCGATTTGGGTTTAGAAGTTGAAGGAATAGAGAAATATGAATCTGTTAAAGGTTCTTTAGATGGTGTTGTAGTTGGTGAGGTGCTTACCTGTGAGCAACATCCCAATGCAGACCGACTAAAAGTTACTACTGTAGACGTTGGTTTAGATAAGCCGTTGTCTATAGTCTGCGGTGCACCAAATGTCGCAGCCGGACAAAAAGTTCCTGTAGCATTAATCGGTACAACATTATATAGTGGAAAGGGAGAACCTTGGATGATTAAAAAAGGTAAAATAAGAGGAGAAGAGAGTCATGGTATGATTTGTGCCGAAGACGAGCTCGGATTAGGTATGAGCCATGACGGTATCTTGGTTTTGGATAATGATTTAAAGGTTGGGACACCGGTAGCTACAGTATTTGAAGTTTTTAAAGATGAGGTTTTTGAAATTGGACTTACTCCCAACAGAGCTGATGCGATGAGCCACATGGGTGTTGCCCGAGATTTGCGCGCTGGATTAATTCAACAATACGATATTAACAAGGAGTTAATTACCCCATCTATAGGTGATTTTAATGTTGATGAAAGGACTTTTAAAATAAATGTTGAGGTAGAGGATTACAAAAAAGCCCCTCGTTATGCCGGTGTAACTTTAGTTAATTTAACAGTTGCCGAATCGCCTGATTGGTTAAAGAACAGGTTGCTTTCTATTGGTCAAAAACCGATCAATAATGTGGTGGATGTGACCAATTTTGTGCTGCATGGTTTGGGTCAACCACTACATGCCTTCGACGTAAAGAAAATTGAAGAAGAAAAAATTGTGGTTAAATGTTTACCCACGGGCACTAAATTCAAAACGCTTGATGGCGTTGAAAGAGTTTTGCATGAAGAAGATTTATTGATTTGTGATGGGGCCAGTAATCCAATGTGTTTAGCGGGTATATTTGGTGGTGAATCATCGGGAGTTACGAATAAAACGACAAGTGTTTTCTTAGAATCTGCTTATTTTGATCCAATCAGTATTCGGAAATCTGCTAAAAGACATGGGTTGAATACTGATGCTTCATTTCGTTTTGAGCGTGGAATTGACCCTGAAAATGTTGAATATGCCTTAAAATTGGCCGCAATTTTGGTTAAAAAGGTAGCTGGAGGGAAAATAGTTTCTGACGTCATTGATATATATCCAAAAAAGATCCAAGATTTTCAGGTTCATTTATCCTATGAAAAGGCAAACCGTTTGATTGGTGAAGAAATTCCGTCAGATACCATCAAAAACATTTTAGCTTCTTTAGATATTAAAATTAATAACCAGACCGAATCAGGTTTAGGCTTAACCATTCCTTCCTACAGAGTTGATGTAAAGAGAGAAGCAGATATTGTTGAGGATATTTTGCGTGTATTCGGTTATAACAACATAAGTTCTACGAACAAATTGAATACTTCATTGTCATATTCCGATAAGTTGAGTAACGAGAAAGTTGAGGGAATTGTTTGTTCCTTGCTGGTAGCTCAAGGCTTTTCAGAGATGATGGCAAACTCTTTGACCAAATCAGAATTCAGTGAAATGTTGGAGGGTTTAGATGAACAGAAAAATGTAAAGGTAGTAAATGCTTTGAGTAAAGATTTGGAAGTGATGCGCCAATCTTTATTATTTGGTAGTTTAGAAGCTGTGGCTTATAATATAAATCGAAAAAGTGCTAATATTAAGTTTTTCGAATTGGGAAAATCCTACCATAAAACGGATAAAGGATATCAAGAAAAAAAGCATTTAACGCTTACGGTTTCCGGAGAGAGAAATTCTTCAACATGGAATTCTAATAAAAGACCCACAGATTTTTTCTTTTTAAAAGGAATTTGTGAGGCGATTTTTCAGCGTTTGGGAATCACTGATTTTGAGATGAATTCTTCCGATAAGGATATTTTTTCAGAGGGTGTTAGTATTACAAAAAATGGTAATCAATTATTGGAATTAGGTCTGGTAAATGAAAAGCTCAACAAATTTTTTGGAATTAAGCAAGATGTTTGGTTTGCAGATTTTTTCTGGGAAGCATTGATGGAAGAAATTGGAAAGGGTACGATGACTGTTGTTGCCTTGCCAAAATATCCGGAAGTTAAAAGGGATTTGGCCTTGCTTCTTGATCAGGCAGTCCAGTTTAAAGACCTTTACAACACGGCACTTTCGGTAGAAAGCAAATTATTGAAAAAAGTAGAACTTTTTGATGTTTATACCGGTGATAAGCTTCCAGAAGGTAAAAAATCGTATGCATTGAGCTTTGTTTTAAGGGATGACAACAAAACCTTGACAGATAAGCAAATTGATAAGATTATGGTTAAACTGCAAGAAAGTTTTAGAGAAAAATTTGAAGCTGAGTTGCGTTAAAAGCAAAAAATGTACAAAAGTATAATAAGACCTTTTTTGTTCAATTTTGATCCGGAAGATATACATCATTTTACTTTTTCGGCTATCAAATTCTTATACAAAATTCCTTTTGTCAAATCCTTAGCTCGAACCAGGTTTGTTCTAGAAAACCCGAAACTTAATCGAGTTGTATTCGGATTGAAGTTTAAAAATCCTGTTGGATTAGCCGCCGGGTTTGATAAGAATGCGGTGTTATATGACGAATTAACCAATTATGGATTTGGTTTTGTAGAAATTGGAACCGTTACTCCAAAACCTCAGCCCGGAAATGAAAAAAAGCGATTATTCCGGTTGAAAAGAGACCAAGGTATCATTAACCGAATGGGCTTTAATAATGATGGAGTGGATGCGGTTGTTGAAAGACTAAAGCACAGAAAAACTGATGTGATTATTGGAGGGAATATTGGTAAGAATAAAGTTACGGACAATGAGAATGCCATAGATGATTATTTGATTTGTTTTGAAAAACTCTTTGATTATGTAGATTATTTTGTCGTGAATGTAAGTTCTCCAAATACCCCAAATTTAAGAGCTTTACAAGATAAAGAACCACTTACGATACTACTCAATACTCTACAGGAAGCAAATAACAAAAAAGGAACTACTAAACCCATTCTTTTAAAAATTGCCCCTGATTTATCAGATGATCAATTATTAGATATCATTGATATAATAAAGAATACGGGTATTGCTGGTGTTATTGCTACAAACACAACGACTTCTAGGGATAATTTGCTTTCTGAATCCAAAAAAGAACAAGGTGGATTAAGCGGAAAACCTTTAACTAAAAGGTCTACCGAGGTGATTCGTTTTTTAGCTGAAAAATCAAATAAGGCATTTCCGATTATTGGGGTAGGAGGAATTCATAGTCCGGAAGATGCGCTAGAAAAAATAAATGCCGGGGCTGATCTTATACAGCTCTATACAGGGTTTATTTATGAAGGACCCGGTCTGGTAAAAGCAATTAACAAGGCTTTACTTTAATGCCATGGTCCTACTAACTATTAAATCTTTCAAGAAAAGTTTCGGATGATTTGATAATTTTTGAATTGCTTAGATAAGACTTTGTTGGGTGATAAATAAATAATAGGCTTCCCTCTTTTATTTTTTGAATAATTGTGTTGAATTGTTTTTGTGGTAATGAGGGGCAGCCTAAACTTCTGCCTAGTCGGCCATTTTTCTTAATAAAAATTTCACTTACATAATCTGCGGCATGAATAACAATCGCTCTTGCCCGTGCATTGCTGTTACTGCTCTCAAGACCATCAAGTCTTAATGAAAGACCGTGTTTACCGGTATAAAGTTCTGCAGTTTTATAAAAACCCAAACTGGTTTGATAAGAACCGATTTTATTCGAAAATTCTTTAGCAAATTCTAATCCCGAATTTCTACCATGTGCTACCCTACTTTTGTCGACTATTTTTTCATTTTTCATATCAATGACAAAAAATCTCGATTCGTTCGCAGATGCACTCATATCAACTACCGTTAAATAAGTTTCATTTTCTATTTTTTGATCTTGCAGTAAAAGGAGGTAACCTTTGTATGCTTTTTCAAAAGCATCAAAATTTAGCTCTGTGTCATTTAGTTTATGGTAAAAAGAAAGGGCTGCATCTCTTATTCCGTGGTCATTAGAACTATAAAAGGTGTTTTCCTTTTCTGCGGCCACCTTATCAAAATTTACATTTTTCAATGAAAAAAAACTACTGATAAAAAGTAGTCCCATAAAAAAGATCACTTGACTCATGGAATAATTCAATTTTATATAATACGCATTTTAGATAAAAATATTGTTGGAAGGGAGAAATCTAAATCGACGGCTAAAGTATAAAATAAATGAATAATACAAATGGATAAAAACGAAATTAACGTTTATTAACGCTTGACATTGAGAATTTTAACAAATTCCTGTACACATTAATACAAGCTCTTGAATTTTCTCGGATTAGCCTCGGTCATTACGGCATAAATACCTTCAAAAATGTCATTAACAGAAGGTTTAGAAAAATAATCACCATCAGTTCCATAGGCAGGTCTGTGTGCTTTTGCTGTGATCGTGGATGGTTTGCTATCTAAAAATAAATAACCATTTTGTTTATTGACGATATTTTCGAATAGATAAGCGGATGCGCCTCCCGGAATATCTTCATCAACAATAACTAGTCTATTGGTTTTTTTTATGCTATTAACAACTTCGTGTTTAATATCGAATGGCATTAAACACTGAGCGTCAATTATTTCTACATCTATTCCGATTGCAGAAAGATCTTTTGAGGCTTCTTCTACTAATCGCAAGGTAGATCCATAAGAAACTACAGTTACATCACTACCTTCTTTAATTGTTTCTACAACTCCGATTGGGGTTGTAAATTCTCCTAAATTGGAGGGAACTCTTTCTTTTAATCGATATCCATTTAGATTTTCGATTAAAATTGCTGGTTCATCGCTTTTTAGCAACGTATTATAGAAACCTGCTGCTTTCGTCATGTTTCTGGGTACTAAAATGTAAATTCCTTGAAATAGATTAATGAGACTACCCATTTGAGATCCGGAATGCCAAATACCTTCCAGTCTATGACCACGTGTACGAACAATTAGCGGGGCTATTTGTTTTCCAAAAGTGCGATACCTAAGTGTAGCCAAATCATCAGTTAAAACTTGAGTGGCATAAAACAAGTAATCCAAATATTGGATTTCTGCAATTGGACGAAGGCCTCTCATGGCTAATCCAATTCCCTGACCTATAATTGTTGCCTCTCTAATTCCCGTATCATAAACCCTTTCAATTCCATGCTTTTCTTGTAAACCTTCCAACCCTTGGTTCACATCACCAATATTTCCTGAATCTTCTCCAAAGATAAGTACCTCAGGATGTTCACTTAAAATATTGTCAAAATTATCTCTCAATACAATGCGTGCGTCCACCAAAGGAGCATCTTCGTCATATACAGGCTTAATTTCAGCAATATTTGTTGCTTTATTTGGTAATTCACTGTAAAGGTGGGTGTTGTATCTTAAATTCTGAATTGAATGATAATTCA
The DNA here is from genome assembly GCA_964631875.1 of uncultured Flavobacteriaceae bacterium. Taxonomy (GTDB): domain Bacteria; phylum Bacteroidota; class Bacteroidia; order Flavobacteriales; family Flavobacteriaceae; genus Namhaeicola. The sequence continues at coordinate 1,451 of CAZWAN010000048.1, read as the reverse complement.
GTACCCATTTTTGCAAGCTATTCTTAATATCCGGTTTATCGTCCCGCATGTGCATCAATGATTTTCTTGCTGCATCAAGAATATCTCGTCTAATGGGTTCATCTATGTTTTGCAGGTCTCTCTTGATTTTATCGAGAGAAATTTTGTGACTACTTAGAGGGGCTATCTTATCCAACAAAACCAGTAGTTCTTCTCGCTCTTTTATAATAGGTGCGAGGTATGCATTTAATGCTTCCCTTTTCGCTTCCCGAACTTCTTTTTTAGCACTTTCTTCTATCGCACGGATTTCATTTAAATCTTCATAAAACTTCAGGGTGTTTCCATCTTCATCTTCTAATTCGAATTGCTCTATCCATTCCCTCATTTTAGCAATACAATCAAATTGTTTTTCCCAGGCCAATCTTTCTTCACTCTTATACCTTTCGTGCGAACCTGAAGTTGAATGGCCTAAGGGCTGGGTAAGTTCGGTGACGTGAATGAGTACTGGAACATGTTCTTCTCTGGCTATTTTAGCAGCTTTTTGATAAACATCAACTAACTGAGAATAATTCCATCCTTGAACAACAAAAATCTCGTAACCTTCTTTTTCTTTGGTTCTTTGAAAGCCACTTAAAATTTCTGAAATACTTTCCTTGGTTGTTTGATATTTAGCCGGAACTGAAATGCCATAAGCATCATCCCAAACACTAACCACCATTGGGATTTGTAAAACTCCAGCAGCATTTATTGCTTCAAAAAAAGGACCCTCAGAGGTACTGGCATTACCTATAGTACCCCAAGCAACTTCATTTCCTTGATGAGAAAAAGTAGTCTTACTATGTAATTGTTCAATTTGTTTGTATTTTTTTGAAGCTTCTGCCAGACCGACCAATCGAGGCATTTGTCCGCTTGTTGGAGAAATATCTGAACTTACATTGTATTGCTTTGTTAGATCTTTCCATGAGCCATCTTCATTAATTGTATGAATACAAAAATGCCCATTCATTTGTCGCCCTGCCGAAAAGGAATCAGCCTTTATATCGGCATGAGCATATAGACTGGCGAAAAAATGTCTGGGACTGTATTCCCCTATAGCCATCATGAAAGTTTGGTCTCGATAGTAACCTGAACGCCAATCTCCTTTTTGAAAAGCTTTGGCCATTGCAAGTTGAGGAACTTCTTTCCCTCCGCCAAAGATCCCAAATTTTGCTTTTCCTGTTAAAACCTCCCGCCTGCCTAAAATACTACACTCTCTACTAACTAATGCAATTTTATAATCTTTTAGAACCTCATTTTTGAAATCATCAAAAGATAATTTCGGCAAAGAATCTAAAGTTTTAGTCGACATATGTTAGGGTTTTACGGTTTTTACAAATATAAAAAAATATGAGTAGAAATTATGTAACAGAGATAGCTCTTTTAAACTAAACAAAAACGATTTAAATAATTGATATATAAGTATTTATCTCTTT
>CAZWAN010000047.1:0-21448 GCA_964631875.1 uncultured Flavobacteriaceae bacterium | reverse complement strand
GGGTTGGAAACAAACCTTCTAATGTAGAGGAAAACTTTTTTCTAAAATCGTTATCCTGGCCACGATTGAATTCTTCATAAACCGCTTCCAGTTCGGTATGAAATAATCTCAAAACAAGCTCCTCAAATCGATCGCTTTCCAATTTGGCCCATTTCTCCAATTCATTTTCGGGTATCTTATTATGGTAAACGGTTTCTTCAAACCAAGTATGCGCATTGGTTCCTTGTGCACCCATTGCACCAACCATCTTGTCATATTCATTGGCAATAGAATAATTGGATGCCGCTAATGAAACTTGATCGATTTGCCGGTAAATATCTTTCTTTTTTTCAGGATCAATCTCGGCTTTATGCAATTCGTATAGTTTACTGATAGAATCGAGTAAGACCTTTTCAGATGCCCAATCTTGTGTACCAAATTCACTAGTCCCCTTAAACAGCATATGCTCCAAATAATGAGCTAATCCGGTGCTTTCTTTCGGGTCGTAATTGGAACCTGCTCGAACCGCCATATACGTTTGAATTTTCGGTTCATCTTCATTTTTACTGAGATATACTGTTAATCCGTTATCCAAGGTATATAGCCTTAAGCCTGTTGGATCTCCATCGAAATATGCGTAGTTAAAGCCTTTGCCATCTGTGGCAGATTTAACCTCATAGGGATCCTGTTCAATCGTTTTCTTACAGCTGATTAAAGAAATAGCCAGTAAAAAAATTACGTAATAAATGTTTTTCATAGAATAGATTTAGTTATAATAAAAAAGTCTGCCTAATGTAATCATAAGCAGACTCTCATAAAAATATTTTGCAATTATTTAACTATCCGAGTACTTCTGCAACTTTTTTACCAATTTCAGCGGGTGACTCAACAACATGTACGCCATTTTCTCTTAAGATAGCCATTTTTGCCTGGGCTGTATCATCCTTCCCACCTACAATAGCACCGGCATGTCCCATAGTTCTTCCGGCAGGTGCGGTTTGTCCGGCGATAAAACCTATCACTGGTTTTCTGTTTCCATCTGCTTTGATCCATTTTGCTGCATCTGCTTCTAACTGGCCTCCAATTTCACCGATCATGACGATAATTTCCGTTTCATCATCGTTCATCAATAATTCTACGGCTTCCTTTGTTGTCGTCCCGATAATTGGATCTCCCCCAATACCAATCGCAGTAGTTATACCTAGCCCCTGTTTTACTACTTGATCTGCAGCTTCATAAGTGAGGGTTCCTGATTTTGAAACGATCCCTACTTTACCTTTTTTAAACACGAATCCCGGCATGATCCCTACTTTGGCTTCTCCCGGAGTAATAACCCCCGGACAATTCGGACCAATTAATCTGCAATCACGTTGGTCTATATATGCTTTTACCTTTACCATATCTCCTACCGGGATACCTTCAGTAATACAAATAATAACTTTGATCCCGGCTTCCGCAGCTTCCATGATGGCATCACCGGCAAATGCAGGCGGAACAAAAATAATGGAAGTATCGGCCCCGGCCTTTTCTACCGCTTCTGCAACCGTGTTAAAAACAGGTCTGTCTAAGTGAGTTTGACCTCCCTTACCCGGAGTAACCCCCCCAACAACGTTAGAACCGTACTCTATCATCTGTGAAGCGTGAAAAGTTCCTTCACTACCGGTAAATCCTTGAACTATAATTTTCGAATCTTTATTGACTAAAACGCTCATGCTTTATTTATTTCTATTTAATTATTTTTTGCAATACAAAAGTAACTCAATGTGTTGTTTTATTAAAGTTATTTACCCAGTTTTTCCATGATTTTTGGCAAAGATTTTAGGACAGCCATTTCTTTATATTTTTCTCTTGCTTCTCCAACAGGATAGCCAAAATATACTTTGCCTCCTTCTAAAGATTTGGAAACTCCTGTTTGAGCCAAAACCACCGCTTTTGAGCCAATGGTTATGCCACTAATAACGCCAACCTGACCCCACAATGTAACTTCATCTTCAATAATTGTACAACCGGCAATACCCACTTGAGATGCAATTAAACACTTCTTGCCAATCACCGTATCGTGGGCAATCTGAACTTGATTATCAATTTTACTTCCTGCTCCAATGGTCGTGTCCCCGGTAACTCCCCTGTCTATTGTACAAGCCGAACCGATGTGAACATGATCTTCAATTACTACTCGACCGCAAGATAAAAGCTGATCAAATCCCTCAGGTCTCTTTTTATAATAAAAAGCATCTGCTCCAATTACAGATCCGGCATGTATGGTCACATGATTGCCAATATGGGTATGATCATATATGGTCACGTTAGGATGGATCACACAATTTTCTCCAATAACTACGTGATTACCCACAAATACATTCGGTTGTATGACAGAACTTTTTCCAATCCTGGCAGTATCTGAAATACTTGAAGTTGCATTTTGAAAAGGCCTAAAATATTTACTCAACTTATTGAAATCTCTGAATGGATCATCAGAAATTAAGAGTGCTTTCCCTTCGGGACATTCTACTTCTTTGTTGATCAAAACGATGGTTGCGGCAGATCGTAAAGCTTTGTCATAATATTTCGGATGGTCTACAAAAACGATATCACCAGGCGTAACAACATGAATTTCATTCATCCCTTTAACAGGAAATTTTGAATCTCCAATATATTGACAATCAATTATTTGAGAAATTTCTTCTAAAGTATATGTTTTATTAAATTTCAAGAGTTCAAGATTGAAAAATTTATTCCTTTACACGCTCTACATAAGAGCTGTTACTCGTATCAATTTTTATCTTATCACCTTCATTGATAAATAAGGGCACATTGATATTTGCACCTGTTTCTACCGTAGCAGGTTTCGTGGCATTGGTCGCCGTATTTCCTTTCAGACCCGGTTCGGTATGGGTAATCTCCAATACCACATGGGTTGGCATATCTACAGATAAAGGTGCCTCATCTTCTGCCCTTACAATAATAGAAACAATTTCTCCTTCCTTTAACAGATCAGGAGTATCAAGAATCTCTTTATTCAAGGTAATTTGGTGATAATCATCGGTATTCATAAAATGAAAAATGTCTCCTTCGGGATACAGAAATTGATATTTCCTGGTTTCTACCCTCACCTCCTCAATTTTATGCCCGGCAGAAAAAGTATTGTCCAATACTTTTCCCGTGGTAAGGCTTTTCAATTTTGTTCGTACAAATGCCGGACCTTTTCCGGGTTTTACATGTAAGAATTCAACAATCTTGTATGTGTCATTATTATAAACAATGCATAATCCTTTTCTGATATCTGATGTAGATGCCATAGTTGTCTTTTAATTAATAATTACTTGAGTATCCTTTCATAATACCCCGCTGAGAATTTTTGATAAACGTAATCACCTCATCTCTTTCCGGTGTTGCATCCATTTCTGCTTCAATAATTCGAAGGGCCTGCGTGGTATTGTTGTTTTTTTGATAAAGTATGCGGTATATATTTTGAATTTCTCTGATTTTCTCTGATGAAAAATCCCTTCTCCTCAACCCGATTGAATTGATACCGATGTATGATAAAGGTTCTTTCGCTGCTTTGGTAAAGGGTGGAACGTCTTTTCTGACCAAAGAACCTCCCGAGATCATCGCATGCTTACCAATATGAATGAACTGATGTACCCCGGCCAAACCACCAATAATTGCATATTCGCCAATTTGCACATGCCCTGCCAAAGTAACTCCATTCACAATAATGACATGATCACCAATAACACAATCATGGGCAACATGGGCGGTAGCCATGATCAAACAATCATTACCTATCACCGTTTTTCCATAGGCCTTTGTACCTCTGTTAATGGTGGCACATTCTCTAATGGTTGTGTTATCACCCACAATAGCCAAAGAATCTTCGTTTTCAAATTTGAGATCTTGTGGAATAGCTGAAATGACAGCACCTGGGAAGATTCTGCAGTTTTTACCAATTCTGGCGCCTTCCATGATCGTTACATTTGACCCAATCCACGTTCCATCACCTATGACCACATTGTTATGTATCGTTGTAAATGGTTCTATCACTACGTTTCGTGCTATTTTCGCACCCGGATGCACATAGGCTAATGGTTGATTCATGTTAATTTATTTTTTAATTATTCCTCTTGCTTTTTTACGATCTGAGCCATTAATTCAGCCTCAACCACTAACTTATTATTGGCATAACCGTAGGCCTGCATATGACATATCCCTCTTCTTATCGGACTAATAAGATCCGCTTTAAAGATCAAGGTATCACCGGGAAGTACTTTTTGCTTGAACTTCACATTATTCATCTTCATAAAATAAGTGAGGTAATTGTTAGGGTCAGGCACCGTACTTAACACCAAAATTCCTCCACACTGGGCCATTGCTTCCACTTGTAAAACGCCGGGCATAACAGGTGCTCCGGGGAAATGTCCTACAAAAAACGATTCATTCATGGTCACATTTTTCATACCCACCACATGCGTGTCAGAAAGCTCAATGATGCGGTCTATCAACAAAAATGGCGGACGATGGGGTAATATTTTCATGATGTCATGAATGTCCATCAAAGGAGGTTGATTTAGATCAAATTGAGGTACATTGTTCCGCTTTTCTATTTTGATGATCTTATTTAATTTCTTGGCAAAATTTGTATTGATCTTATGACCCGGTTTATTTGCGATCACTTTTCCTTTCAAACGTACCCCAACCAGAGCCAGATCACCGATCACATCCAATAATTTATGACGTGCCGCTTCATTTGGCCAATGCAAGGTGAGATTGTCCAAAATACCATTAGGTTTAATCTTGACAGAGTCTTTTTTAAATGCTTTGCTCAACTTTTTCATGGTTTCGTCAGAAAGCGGCTTATCTACGTAAACAATGGCGTTATTCAAATCACCCCCTTTGATCAAATTGTTGTCGAGTAGCGTTTCTATTTCATGCAAAAAACTAAAAGTCCTGGCATCCGCTATCTCACTTTTGAAATCTTTGATATTTTTTAACGTCGCATTTTGAGTTCCTAAGATTTTGGTTCCAAAATCGACCATGGTTGTAATTTCGTACTTATCAGAGGGCATGATCATGATCTCACTTCCTGTATCCTCATCTTTAAAAGAGATCACCTCTTTTACCTCAAACACCTCTCTTTCAGCATTTTGCTCAATGAAGCCGGCTTTTTCCAATGCCTCGACAAAATACTTGGAAGATCCATCCATAATAGGTGGTTCAGGTGCACTTAGCTCTATGATAATATTATCAATTTCCTGCCCTACAATAGCGGCTAAGACATGCTCCGATGTATTGATTACAACACCGTTCTTCTCTAAATTAGTGCCTCTTTGGGTATCTGTCACATAACAGGCCAATGCTTCAATGGTAGGGTGACCCTCCAAATCGGTTCTCACAAAATTGATTCCTGTATTTTCGGGGGCCGGTTTAAAGGTCAATTTCACCTCTTTACCGGTGTGTAATCCTACACCGGTTAATTCAATTGTATTTTTTATGGTACGCTGTAAATTACTCATTGTATCATTTATTTTCAGAAAAATTATTTTTCTCCAAATCATTCAAACGCTGAACAATTTTGGGTAAGTTTTTAAAATGAACATAGGATTTATTGAACTCTCCATAGGGTAACGAAGGACTTCCCTGCACCATCACGTCATCTGCCAAATTTCTACCGATTCCGGATTGCGCCTGGATCTTAACTCTATCGCCAATCACAATATGACCAACAATTCCTACTTGTCCACCAATTTGACAATGTTTACCAATCTTTGTGGAACCTGCAATACCGCTTTGCGCGGCAATCACAGTGTGTTCTCCCACTTCTACATTATGTGCAATTTGTATTTGATTGTCTAACTTAACACCTTTTTTTATAATGGTCGAACCAAGAGTTGCTCTATCTATGGTGGTTCCGGATCCGATGTCGACATAATCTTCGATGATCACATTGCCGATCTGTGGAATTTTTTGATAAGATCCCGATTCGTCCGGTGTAAATCCAAAACCGTCACAACCTATGATTACACCACTATGAACCACACAATGTTTCCCTATTTGGGATTCGGAATAAATTTTGGCACCTGCAAAAATAATGGTGTCATCTCCAATTTTTACATTACTGCCAATAAATACGTTTGGATAGATTTTTACATTGTTACCGATAACAGAATTTTCACCAATATAAGCGAAGGCACCCACATAAAGATTTTCTCCCATTTTCGCCGAAGCATGTATAAAATTCGGCTCTTCAAAACCACTTCTGTTCAGTTTGACCTGATTGTAATATTCTAGTAATTTTGAAAACGCTTTATAAGAGTCCTCAACCTTGATCAAAGTAATTTTTATCTCTCTTTCAGGCTCAAAACTCTTGTTGACAATTGCCACAGAGGCCTGAGTCGTATAGATATAGGGTTCGTATTTTGGATTGGATAAAAAGGTCAAAGACCCTTTTCCTCCACCTTCAATTTTAGCGAGTTCAAAGACTTCTTCTTCCGGATTTCCAACTACGATTCCATCTAGTAGTTCAGAGATTTGTGCTGCCGTAAATTTCATTGCTGCAAAAGTAAGAAAAATAATGTTGCGTGTCGGTTCATTTATTTAGGATAACAAATATAATATTTGCTTATCGATTCTGAAAAAGAGCTTGCCTGAAATTGATCCGACGCCTTCGCTAAATCCGATAATTCACCTTGCTTGCTCAGTAATTTAATATTTTTCAATTCGGAATCATAAACTTTTAATTTGATCTCTCCCGCAAAAACAAAGTAATGTAGATCCTTTTCATCTATCGATTTTTTTTTCATAAACCTGACTTGCCTGTTTTGCAAATAATCCAAAGAAATTGGTTCTGAAAACATTTCAATTTTAGGTAATCTTCTGTTTAAAAGTGATTGACTAAGGGCAGACAATACAGTATCCTCATGATTTGACCACAATTTCAAAGCCGAAAGTACATCATTATCATCTAAAAGGGAAAACATAGCTAACGAATGGTCATCCATTTCTGTTTTTATCCTTTGATCTTTAAGAAAATAGTCAAGTGGAGCCGAACATGTCAATGCTTTTCCCTCATCAATCAATTGTTTGGCCCTTTTCAAAACATTGACCAAAACATGCTCAGCGGCAACTCCGGTTTTATGTAAGTAAGCCATCCAATACATCATTCGTCTTGCTAAAATGAATTTTTCGGCAGAATAAATTCCCTTTTCTTCCAAAACTAACTGGTCATCATGAACGGTCATCATGCTGATCAATCTATCGGAATTGATATTTCCTTCGGCCACACCTGTGTAAAAGCTATCCCTTTTTAAATAGTCCAGACGATCCATATCTAATTGTCCGGAAACCATCTGATGCATAAATTTCCTGTGATAGCGATCTGTAAATATGTCTATTGCCAGATCTAATTTTCCATCGAACTCAATATTTAAACGGTTCATAAATTCAAGTGAAATCGCCTCATGGTCTGTAGCAACGATCGAATTTTCTAAAGCATGAGAAAAAGGACCATGCCCAATATCATGTAATAAAATACTGATGAGCAAACCCTCCTCTTCTTGTTTTGAAATTTTTATTCCTTTTAAACGCAATGTGTCGATCCCTTTTTGCATGAGAAATAAACATCCTAAAGCATGATGAAAACGGGTATGATGCGCGCCCGGGTATACCATATACGACAAACCCATTTGTGAAATTCGTCTTAAGCGCTGAAAGTAAGGATGCTGAATAATTTTATAAACAAGTTTGTTGTGAACGTGCACAAAACCGTAGATTGGATCGTTAAATATTTTAATTTTTTTCACATTGTTTAACTTGTTTTTTCGTACTTTGCCCATTGGTTTTTGGCACTTCTATAAATGATAATGACCACAAAAATAAACGATTAATTTAATTTGTATCAGACAAGCAATGAGTTTAGCAAAAATATTATGGGTAGATGATGAAATTCAGAATTTGAAACCTCATATTTTGTTTTTGGAAAAAAAAGATTACGAAGTTAAACCATGCACGAATGGTGCAGATGCCATACAATACGTTCAAGCCGAAAATTTCGACATCGTTTTTCTGGATGAAAACATGCCGGGTCTGTCGGGTTTGGAAACTTTATCCGAGATCAAAGCAAAACTCCCTAATCTTCCCATCATTATGATCACAAAAAGTGAGGAGGAATACATTATGGAGGAAGCCATTGGCTCTAAAATTGCTGACTACCTCATTAAACCGGTAAATCCAAACCAGATTTTGTTGAGTCTAAAAAAGAATCTGGATACTTCCAGATTGGTTTCTCAAAAAACCACCTCAAATTACCAGCAGGAATTTAGAAAAATTGCCATGGATCTATCCATGGTAAATTCATTTGAAGACTGGATAGACCTCTACAGAAAATTGGTCCATTGGGAAATTCAACTGGAATCTATTGCAGATCCGGGAATGGCAGAAATATTGGATAGTCAAAAAACGGAAGCTAATTCACAGTTTTTTAAATTCATCAAAAAGAATTATGCCGATTGGTTCGCAGGAAATGAAAAACCGATCCTATCGCATACCTTATTTAAAGAAGTGGTCGTTCCACATATAAGTCAGGAACAAAACACCTTAATGATCGTTATCGATAATTTGCGTTATGATCAATTAAGGGTACTCGAACCCATTATCTACGAATATTATAAAACGGTTGAAGAAATTCCCTATTATAGTATTTTACCCACTGCAACCCAATACGCAAGAAACGCCATATTTTCGGGTTTGACACCCCTGGATATGGAGAGGAAATATCCCAATTACTGGAAAAACGATACAGAAGAAGGTGGTAAAAATTTATATGAAAGTGAATTCTTGTCGGAACAGATCAAAAGATTGAATTTAAAAATCAAGCACGAATTTTATAAGATCGTTAGTCTAAGTGATGGCAAAGATCTCGTCAATAATTTTGCGAAGATCAAGGATAATAATTTAACGGTTTTAGTGTACAATTTTGTTGATATGCTCTCTCATTCTAGAACAGAAATGGAAATGATCAAAGAATTGGCCAGTGATGATAGAGCTTACAGATCACTCACTTTGAGTTGGTTTAAAAATTCTCCTTTATTAGAAATTATTCAAAAAGCGAGACAGGCCGGACTAAAACTGATCATTACCACGGATCACGGGACGATCAATACGAAAAGGCCTTCTAAAGTTATTGGCGACAAGAACATCAGCGCCAACCTTCGTTATAAAACAGGAAAAAGTTTGAGTTTTAATGACAAAGAAGTTTATGAGGTAAAAAATCCCAAAGAAATATTTTTACCTTCCATATATATGAGCAGCACCTTCATCTTTGCCAAAGAAGATTATTTCTTTGCTTACCCGAACAACTACAATCATTTTGTAAAGTACTATAAGAACACGTATCAACACGGAGGAATATCTCTCGAAGAAATGATCATTCCTTGCCTCATTTTGGAACCAAAATAGGAAAAACCAAGGGTGAGCATAAAAAGTAATTCTTTTAAAAACCTATTGCCCTATCATGGAATAGTATTGGATTATGGCAGGATCTTTTCCAAAAAAGCTTGCGAGAATTATTATGCGGAACTACTGGAAAACATGCCTTGGGAATCTGATGTACTCATCATGTTTGGAAAAAGGACCATCACGAAAAGAAAAACAGCCTGGATAGGTAACCCGGGTATAAAATATACCTATGCACACCAAACAAAAAATCCTGAACCCTGGTCACCCTCTTTACTTGACATAAAAACCAAAATAGAAATGATAACTTCTGTTGAATTCAATGCCTGTCTTTTGAATTTGTACCACAACGGACAAGAAGGCATGGGTTGGCATAGTGACGATGAAAAAGAATTGGGAAGTAACCCGGTTATTGCCTCATTGAGTTTGGGTACTCCAAGAAAATTTAGCTTCCGACATAAAAGCACCAAAGAAAAAGTTTCTTTAGATTTAACCGAGGGTCAATTATTGGTAATGAAAGGGGAAACACAAAAGTATTGGTCGCATATGCTCCATAAATCGGCAAAAATTAAAGAACCTAGAATCAATCTCACTTTTAGACAAATTCATCAAACCTGATATTTTTAGTTCAGATTAATTCTGACCTTCCTTCTTTAATATGTTCCATACTTTTATTTCATCCTCGGGTTTGACTCCCTCTTTGACCTCTACAAAAATTCCGTCGCTAACACCTAGCGCTACATCCTTTCTTTCAAAAACATTGTCACCTGACTTTATTTCTATAAATGGTTTTTTTGTCTCACTATCATATTGAACCAAGGCCTCTTTAATAGCCAAGACACTATCAACTTTGGCCAAAATTATCGAAGCATTGGCGCTTAATCCGGCTCTGATAAAAGTATCCGCACTTTTGGTCAATGTTCCTTTAATTTCAAATTGAACGGCTCCATTCTCTAATACACCTTTTGGAGCGATATAATCTAGAACGGCCTCAAAAACAGCATTATCTATAGCGCCAACCGTAATCTCTAAAGGCAATCCTTCTTTGATTTTACCCACTTCCGATTCGTCTACTTTACCCTCAAAGATCATTTTGTTCACATCTGCCAAGGAAGCAATGGTTGTACCCTCATTAAAATTATTACTCTCAATCACCTGATTCCCTACTTCCACAGGCACATCCAAAACCATTCCATTAACGGTGGATTTGATCAATGTGTTGGCAGAATTTCCTAATCCCTTGGTAGAACCTGTTTTTACGATATCGTAATTTTCATTCGCAGCCTTATATTGTTGCATGGCTTGTTTATAGGTAACCTCTGCCCTTTCCAATTCTTGTTTGGAAATTACTCCTGAGTCGAACAATTTCTTCTGACGATTGTAATTTCTTTCCTCATCATCCAAGGCTATTTTGGCCGTATTGATATTGTTCTTGGCATTATTTAAGGCAGACAGATTGGGAATGATTCTAATTTTAGCAATGAGGTCATTTGCCTTTAATACATCTCCTCCTTCTACATATACTTCTTCTATAACACCCGAAATATTAGGTTTGATCTGTACTTCCTCCAAAGGTAAAATACTGCCTGTTGCAACGGTTTTTCGAACAATATTTTGTTTACTCGGCTTTTCCGTTTCATAGACCACAGGATCCTCGGCATTTTTTGAATAGAGATAATATAGGGCTCCACTAAAGGAGAGTAAAATGACAATTAAAATAATAATGGTCGTTGTTTTTTTCATGATTTAATAATTATTCAGTTCTTAATGCTTCTACTGGTTTAATTTTGATGGCACTATTCGCAGGAACAAATCCGGCCAAAAGTCCCGAAAATATTAAAATACTCAGGGCTGTAAAAATGACACCCAGACTCACACTCGGATTCATAAACATATCTACAGGTCCCACATTTTCAAGGGTGAGATTGACAAGGTAGATCACCAAAGCGCCAAAGGCAATACCTGCCATACCAGAGATCAATGTCAGTACCAATGACTCCGTTAAGATCTGGCCTTTGATATTCCATGGTGATGCCCCAATCGCTCTTCGAATACCAATTTCTTTTGTTCTTTCCTTTACAACGATCAACATAATATTACTGATTCCGATGACACCGGAGAGTAAAACCAAGATCCCTACAAAATATGCGATCACTTTTAAGGCAGTAAAGAGATTTTCTACTCGCTGATATTGCTCAAAAAGATCAAAATAACCTATTGCTCTCGTATCCTCGGGGTGAATTTTATGGTTCTTTTTTAAAAGCGCCACGATCTGTTCTTTAATATCCGTAATTGGAACCTGATCATTGGCCGTAATAGCCATCCATCCAACATTATCTGCTTGATTAAAGGCTTGGGAAAAGGTCGTAAAAGGCACAAAGATTTGCTTTTGAGCTTCTTCGGCGTCTCCACCTGAACTTTTCTTCTTGTAAATACCAACGACCATAAAATTGACACCGTTGATTTTTATATAAGTACCCAAAGGATCTTCACCTCTTTCATATAATCCTGTTTTCACACTTTCCCCAATTACGGCTACCTTCCTTTTATCATGGATATCACTGTAACTTATAAAGCGCCCTCCTATGATATCCATGGGTTCTTGTTCTATAATTTCAGGATAATCTCCATACACATTATAGGCCCCTGTTTTCAAACCTCTGATGACATTATTTGTTCCGTTAAACCCGTTTAGCTGATTCCTCGGAGAAATAAAACGCAGGTCTTTAAAATTTTCCCTGAGATCTTCTACATCGCGTAGTTTGTAATTAAACTGTCTTCCCTTAGGCATGCCTAAATAAGGTCTCGTTGCAGTACGGGTCCATATGAACATCGTGTTTGTCGCGATATCCCCAAAATCAGATTTGATTCCGTTTTCTAAACCTTTCCCTGCAGACAACAATAAAATAAGGATAAAGATTCCCCAAAAAACGCCAAAAGCGGTGAGCAAGGTTCGAAACCAATTCGTGGTTAAGGTTTCTAATATTTCATTCCATCGATCTCTGTTAAACATCATTCGTGTTTTAAAGCTTCTATCGGCTTGATGTGGGCAGCTTTATAAGCAGGAATAAAGCCTGCTAAAGTTCCGGCTATTACTAAAACAAAAACCATAGTCATGGCCATAGAAAAATCTACACTGGGATTGCTCACATAATCTACCTCTATATTGGGTCCTACAATTTCTAACAAGGCCATACCCAATATCAAACCGGCAAAACCTGCCAGCGCTGTAACAAAAATAGATTCATGTAAGATCATATTGATGATAGACCAGGGTTTGGCCCCAATCGCCTTTCTGATGCCAATTTCCTTTGTTCTTTCCTTTACAACGATCAACATGATATTGCTTACACCGGCCACACCGGCTATGATAGTGCAAATACCTACAAACCAAAAGAATAAGGCCATATTGTCGGTTAGGGTATAAAAGCGTTTTGCTTCATCAAGTGCATTATTGACACCAATGGCCCTGTCATCATCCGGTGCAATGGTATGAGCCTCTTTTAAATAGGTTTTTAAATCAGATACAAATTGATTTGATGCCTCAACCGTTTCATCATAACTTCCTCTCGGAGCAATGGTAAATGACATAGAGCCCACTTTGTCGGCTCCGTTAAAAGTAGTTTGAAGGGTACTAATGGGAACAAAAATTCTGTTTTCTTCCCTCTCTCCTCCAAAGTCAGAATACACACCGATGACCTGAAAGTTGATTCCGCCGATTTGAAGATACTCGTTCACAGGTTTTTCTACATCTTTCATCAATTCATTCCTGATCTTTTGACTGATAACAATCACCTTTAATTTTTTATCAATGTCATCTTCGTTGATAAATCTCCCGCTTACCATTTGGCTGTTCTCAATTTGTTGCATGTTTGGATGAACCCCAACTACACCATAACTGCCTGATTCCGACTTGTAAGTAGCAGACAGCCCACCGCGCCACATGTTAGCCGACTTATATTCGATGTCTTCTTTAAAGACTTTATTGGCATAGTCGAAATTTTCATTTCTAAACTCGATCCTTCTGCCGGGATTAAGGCCTTTGTATTCCTTCGTTGTTACCTCGCTCCAAACCCAAACCACATTGGTAGCATCTGCCTGAAATTCTTTTCGAATTCCATTTTGCATACCCTGACTAAAACCTAGCAGTATGACCAAAATAAAAATACCCGAGGCCACAGATAAACTGGTCAAAAAAGTACGCAGCTTATTTTTGTGCAGGGTTTCAAAAATTTCTCGCCAATTATCTAGGTTAAACATAGGGGGACTTTGTTTGTATTTTACAACATATCTATTTAGACAGCAAAATGTCATAATTGTTACAGTCTTTATTAAAGTATTTAATGTATAAGCTACTTGTTTTAAAGCACAGGGAACATAAAAACTGATTTTTTAATTTTCAGGTATTGTGTATAATTTCTCTAAAAAATTAAAGATTTCATGCTGACTAAATAAAATAAAATGCACAATTTTACACTCTTAAAAACCGACAAGATGAAAAAACACAATTTCAGCGCAGGCCCTAGTATACTTCCCCAAGTTGTATTGGAACAGGCGTCAAAAGCGATTTTAAATTTTAATAACCTCGATCTATCCTTAATAGAAATATCACATAGAAGTGCAGATTTTGTGGCCGTAATGGAAAACGCACAAAAACTGACTTTGGAATTGTTAGGATTAGAAAACAAAGGATATTCGGTCCTCTTTTTACAAGGTGGAGCCAGTTTGCAATTTTTAATGGTTCCTTATAATTTGATGAAAGAAAATGGTAAAGGTGCTTATATAGATACAGGAGTGTGGAGTTCTAAAGCAGTCAAAGAGGCAAAACTTTTAGGCGACGTGGAGGTCATTGCTTCTTCTAAAGATAAAAATTACAACTATATCCCAAAGAATTTTAAAGTTCCCGCAGAGGTCGATTATTTGCACTGCACAAGTAACAACACCATTTTTGGAACCCAGATGAAAGATTTTCCGCGAACGGATATGCCTTTGGTGTGTGATATGAGTTCAGATATTTTTTCCCGAGTTTTAGATTTTTCTCAATTTGATCTGATCTATGCCGGTGCACAGAAAAACATGGGTCCCGCAGGTACTACCTTAGTCGTGGTCAAAGACGAAATTTTAGGTAAAACCGGAAGGACCATTCCAAGTATGCTCGATTATAATGTACACATCACCGGTGAAAGTATGTATAACACCCCTTCGGTATTTGCTGTCTATGTCTCCATGCTCACCTTACAATGGCTAAAAGATTTGGGAGGTATTGCGGCCATTGAAAAAATAAACAATGCCAAAGCAAAGTTGCTCTATGATGAAATAGACAGTAACCCCAATTTTAAAGGGACCGCTGCCATTGAAGACAGATCGCACATGAATGTCACTTTCCTGATCGAGGATGCTGAAAAAGCTACTAAATTTGACGCGCTTTGCAAGGCAGCAGGTATTTCAGGAATCAAAGGACACCGGTCTGTTGGGGGTTATAGAGCGAGTATTTATAACGCCATGCCTATTGAAAGTGTTCAGGTGCTCGTAGACATGATGAAAAAAATCTAAGTTTAAATTCAAAACAGACATAAATGAAAGTTTTAGCAAATGATGGATTGGCACAATCAGGTGTTGTAGCACTTGAAAAAGCCGGTGCTGAAGTAATTTTAAAAACCGTAGCCCAGGAACAGCTGGCCAACTATATCAATGAAAATAATGTAGATGTATTATTGGTGAGATCTGCCACAACTGTGAGAAAAGATTTGATCGATGCATGTAAAGGATTGAAAATTATCGGTCGTGGAGGCGTGGGTATGGACAATATCGATGTGGATTATGCCAAAAGTAAAGGTATAAAAGTGATCAATACCCCGGCTGCTTCTTCTCACTCCGTGGCTGAATTGGTATTTGCGCATTTGTTCGGTATGGTTCGTTTTCTTCACGATTCAAATCAAAACATGCCCTTGGAAGGCGATACCAAATTTAAGGAACTCAAAAAAGCTTATGCAAAGGGCGTTGAATTAAAAGGCAAAACCCTGGGTGTTTTAGGCTTTGGTAGAATTGGACAAGCCACAGCGAAAGTGGGCTTAGGTGTGGGTATGAAAATTGTGGCTTACGATCCATTTATCGATAGTGCACATCTTACATTGGATTTCTTCGACGGACAATCGGTGAGTTTTACGATTGATACAATTTCTAAACAAGAAGTTTTAGAACAGGCTGATTTTATTACGCTCCACGTTCCTGCACAAAAAGAATACGTCATCTCTACCAAAGAATTTGATCTCATGAAGAAAGGAGCGGGTATTGTCAATGCTGCTCGGGGTGGAGTCATCGACGAAGTGGCCCTGGTTAAAGCGATAGAAGAAGGCAAAATTTCAAATGCTGCTTTAGACGTTTTCGAGAATGAACCAACACCTGAAATTCAATTATTGATGAACAGGAATATTTCACTGACGCCACATATTGGTGCTGCCACCTTGGAAGCTCAAGACAGAATCGGTGAAGAATTAGCCGCTCAGATCATCGAGATATTAGGCTAGTACAAATTTTTTCTTTGAAATAGAGATTATATCCCGATTGGTGTATCATCTCTATTTTTGTTTGATAAAACCTCCCTATGGCTATTGTAAAACCCTTTCGGGCCGTCAGACCCACAAGAGACAAGGCACCACTGGTTACTACGCGATCTTACGAACTGTATGACGCCAAGGAACGCAGTACCATATTAAGGTACAATCCCTTTTCTTTTTTGCATATACTTGAACCCGGGTTTAAGTTTAATAAAGTGGTCAAAGGAATGGAGCGCTTTAGATTGGTCAATAATCGATTTTTGGAATTCAAAGAAAATCAAATATTTCTCAAAGAAGAAAATCCGGTTTTTTATCTTCATGAAAAAAGTTTTGGAGATCAAATTTTCTGGGGAATTATAGCGGTTTGTTCGGTTGAAGATTATGAAAAATCCGTGATAAAAAAACATGAAAACACATTGGCTGAAAGAGAAAAACTCTTTGGGCACTACCTGGAAATTGCGGGATTTAATGCCGAACCCGTGCTGATTACCTACCCGGATCAAAAAGAAATTGAAAACTTGTACAAAAGATACAGTGCTTCAAGAGCTGAATATGAATTTACGACCAATAAGAAAAGAAAACATCAACTATGGATCATCGATGATCCAACTGATATCGATCTGATCGAAAAAACTTTTGGCAATATCCCTTATTTGTATATCGCCGATGGACACCACAGAAGTGCATCGTCTCATTACCTAAAGAATCTGTTGAAAAGTAAAAATTCAGCCCATACAGGTGAGGAATTTTATAATTATTTTATGACTTACCTCATTCCGGAATCTAATTTACACATCTCCTCATTCGATCGTTTCATAAAAAAATTACCCATTTCTAAAGAGGATTTTTTGGTGCAGTTGGATACATATTTCAGAATTGAGCACTTGGGAAATGAATGGTACAGACCCTCAAAAAAACACCATTTTAGCATGTACCTGGACGGGGATTATTACAAATTATATTTGAGAAATGAAAAGTATGTCATTGATAACGCGCTTGACGATCTAGATACACAAGTACTTTTCAATACCATCTTAAAACCCATTTTAAAAATAGACGATTTGAGTTCCGATAAGAATATAGTCTATATGGCTGAAAAAGAAAATGTGAATCAATTAAAGACTGTTGTCGATGAAAAAAAGTACGCAATTGGTTTTGGATTATACCCGGTAACCACTGAACAACTCAAAGCTGTTGCCGACGCAAAATTGACCATGCCTCCAAAAAGCACCTATATTCAACCTAAACTAAGAAGCGGTCTAACTATTTATGAATTAACAGAATAAATATGTTTATCAAAGAAAAACTTGAATTATTAAAAACCAAGATTCCCAACCATGTTACCCTGGTAGCCGTGAGTAAAACAAAATCCCTTGCCGATATTCGCGAAGCCTATGAGGCAGGACAAAAGATCTTTGGCGAAAATAAAGTACAGGAAATGGTGCAGAAATTTGAGGAGCTTCCAAAAGATATAAAGTGGCATATGATCGGTCATGTGCAAAAAAATAAGATCAAATACATGGCCTCTTTTGTCGAATTGATCCATGGCGTCGACAACTTGAGTACCTTGCTGGAGATAGATAAACAGGCAAAAAAACACGACCGTGTAATCAATTGTTTACTTCAGGCCAAAATTGCCAGAGAAGAAACAAAATTTGGAATGTCATTTGCTGAAATTGATGCTTTACTCCATTCGGATGAACTAGTAGATCTCGAAAATGTAAAAATTTGTGGATTGATGGGTATGGCCAGCTTCGTTGAGGATGACAAGGTGATTAGAGAGGAATTCAGCAGATTAAAAGGCTTTTTCGATAAGTTAACATCCGACATCGCTTTATCTCCGAGAATTGAATTAAAATATCTTTCCATGGGCATGAGCGGCGATTACCCGATTGCCATTGAGGAAGGTAGCAACATGATTCGCGTGGGTTCGGCCATTTTTGGTGAAAGAAACTACCTGGCAAATTGATTTATTCCGTGATTAAGAGAATTATTCTTTTACTATGCTTTTTCCATCTGCTGTTCTCCTATGCCCAGGAAATGGATACTTTCTTTGAGCCCATTGTGGAAGAGATAGGATATCGCATCGTCGATTCTACACAACAGAACACTTTGATTTGCTTTGGAGGATGGAGTACTCAAAAAATATGGGTAGAAAATTGGGCACAAGAAATACACAAAGCTAAACCCACTCTATATCTAAGAAATGTGTATGCGGTCAAAGGTCCCAAAGACGTAGTTTATAGTGCGAATGAAATTGCGCTCGACAGTCTTTATAAACACTTATTAAATAATGAACAGAATGCAAAAATTATTGTTCTGGCACATTCGAGCGGTAGCTTTGTGGCACATAAATTCTTTCATTTATTAATGGATAAGAACGCTTTCTCTCTTTTAAACAGGACCGACTATTACAATCTGGATGGGGCTATTGGTTCTCAAACCCCGAAGACTACAATTACTTCAAAAATCGCCGATCAACTAAACGCCATTTATGCTGTTTATGCAATAGATGAATTACAGAAACTGCAGTCCCCAAATGCGGAAGAAATGAAAAAAATGGTGTTGCTTTTTCCTAAAAAAGCTGCAGGTATAGCGTTAAAATCTAATAATTCTGGTTGTATAGATAAATGGTGCATGCATGATCTCTTGATTAATGCATTCCCGTACAACAAAAATGGATTTGATCTGGAAAATGATTACTTTCATATCAATGAAGACCATCCGGTCACCACTGAATACCTCCAAGATTAATGCATGATCTTAAAAAGTAGTTGTTTTAAGATATCTCCATGGCTTGATTGACCCGCATTGACCCCTTTGCTCTGCAGATCTGCTTCCCTTAGGTTAGAAATAACTTGAGCGACTTTTCTCATGGGATAATTGCGAGCTGCTAACTCAATATCTTTTAGTCCATAAGGGTTCATACCCAGAGTTTTCGACGCATTAATTCTACCTTTATCCTTTAATCCATGGTACATCAACAACTGTGTAAAAAATGAATTGAGTAAAGAAATGGTCATAACAATAGGATTATTTTTAGGGTTCTGGGCAAAATATTGAATAATTTGATTGGCTTTAAATACATTCTTCTCTACGATAGCCCTTTTCAATTCGAAATTATTAAAATCTTTACTGATGCCAATGTTTTGCTCTATGTGGTGCGCATTGATCTGGGTTGTGGGTGGAACAATTAACATCAGTTTTTCTAATTCATTGCTGATTTTTGCCAGATCGGCCCCTAGAAATTCTACCAACATCTGAGCGGCTTTCGCCTGTATCGTATAATTCTTTTCATTTAGCACATAGTCGATCCAATCCGGGACTTGATTCTCATATAGCTTCTTACTTTCAAATAAAACGCCGTGCTTACCCACAATTTTAGCGAGTTTCTTTCTTTTATCCAGTGTTTTGTATTTATAACAAATCACCAAAACAGTACTGGGTTGAGGATTTTCGACATAGCTGACCAGGTCTTCAATATTTCTCGATAAATGTTGAGCTTCCTTGACGATCACCACTTGTCGTTCTGCCATCATAGGATAACGTTTGGCATTTGACACAATTTCATCAACACTGACATCTCTGCCATAAAGTACGAGCTGGTTAAACCCTTTTTCTTCTTCTTTCAGTACATCATTTTCTATAATGGTTGTGATTCGGTCGATATAATAAGGCTCTTCTCCCATCAAAAAATAAATGGGCTTGATATCACCTTTTAAAATATCCTCTTGAATTTGTTTTACCCGATTCATGTTTATGATTAATTTAGCCCTTTCTTAGCTTATAAAAGTATTTTATACATGGTAGAATTGAATTTTCCAACCTATTCCTTCAGGCTCAAAAGTAAAGAAAATAAAATGTTTATTTTCGACATCCTCAGAAAAAAAGAGGTTGTATTAACACCTGAAGAATGGGTAAGGCAGCACGTGATTCACTGGCTTCTAAAGGATAAAAACTATCCTCCTTCCATTATTGCCATTGAGAAACAATTACAACTGAATAAAACGACGAAACGAACAGATATTTTGCTTTTTGATAAGAAGGGTATGCCGGATGTGATCGTAGAGTGTAAGGCACCCCATATACCTATCACTCAGGCTTCTTTTGACCAGATAGCTCGCTACAATTTGAAATTAAATGCCAACGTACTTATGGTCACCAACGGATTACAGCATTATTACTGCGCGACAGATCATGCAAATGCAACCTATGTCTTCCTTCCCGAACTGCCAACCTATCAAAAATAAATAGGTTAAAAGCGTAAAATTCTGTGCTTTTATTTTAAGTTTGCAACTTTTATAGGAGCACAACATCTTGAAAATAGCGGTAGTCATACTTAACTGGAATGGAGAAAAATTATTGGAAAAATTCTTGCCTTCCATTGTGCTTCACAGCAAAGACAAAGCAAAGCTCTATGTGGCCGACAATGCCTCTACCGACGGTTCCATCGAATTTCTAAAAAAGAACTATCCCCAAATAAAGATCGTACAAAACAGTTCCAATGGGGGTTATGCCAAAGGTTATAACGACGCTTTGAAGAGAATTGACGAAGAAATTTATGCCCTGGTAAATTCAGATATTGAAGTGACAGAGGGTTGGCTGGATCCTATTATCAGTCAATTTGAAAGATTCCCTAATACGGCCGTCATACAGCCGAAACTTTTAGACTATAAAGACAAAACTAAATTTGAATATGCCGGTGCTGCCGGTGGTTTTGTTGATTTTTTCGGTTATCCTTATTGCAAAGGAAGAATTTTTAATCACTTAGAACATGACCTGCAACAGTATAACGATACCTATCCCGTTTTTTGGGGAAGTGGAGCCTGTTTGTTTATCAGATCTAATGTCTACCACAAACTAAAGGGTTTAGACGAAAATTATTTTTCACATCAAGAAGAAATAGATCTTTGCTGGCGCATTCAAAACGAAGGTTATGATATATTATATGTCGGCTCCTCCACCGTATATCATGTAGGTGGGGCTACTTTGCAAGAATCGAACCCCAGAAAAACTTTTTTGAATTTCAGAAATAGTCTGTTTACAATAGCCAAAAATGTACCGAAACGTTTTGTCGTCTTGGTCATTTTAGCACGGCTGATCCTCGATGGCGTGGCTGCGCTCAAATTTATCTTTGAATTGAGACCCATACATTCTTGGGCAATTTTAAGAGCTCATGTTAGTTTTTATTGGTATTTGCCCAAAATGCTGCGAAAAAGAAAATACATCTCTTTTAAACAGACCAAATATTTCGATTGTTTCAGTATTGTCTGGCAACATTTTGTCCTCGGTAAAAAAACCTATCCCGAACTTCATAAGGACTAAAAACAAAGAATACTTGAGGCAAGGATAAAGTAAAAAATATTAAAATATAACCTTGGCCTCAAATTAAAATGTTTTGAGATCGAAATCAAGGCATAGTAAGACCGGGAAGATTCGAGTGCAGACGAGAATATCACCCG
>CAZWAN010000046.1:278-21603 GCA_964631875.1 uncultured Flavobacteriaceae bacterium | reverse complement strand
AATTAACTCATTGAAAATAAGTTAATTATAAATTTAGGTGAACATAAAAAAAGCCTTCAACAAGGAAGGCTTTCTTAAAAAAGTTAAAATAAAGGTTAAATACCTGCTTGATATTTAAATTTTTGCGTTCCAACTGAAGCTTCTGCCATTACTCCTCCCATCGGGTCAGTAACTATGGCAACACCATCCTGATAGGCAATGTCAGCAGAAACGCCTTTTTTCAAAGCTACAGCAGAGGCTTCACCTGAAAATTTGAACTTTCCATTTGTAAATCTATCAAGAGCGGCTTTGTCCTCAAAGAAAATAACTTCTCTATATTGTTGTCCACCGGCTTGAAGCCCAAATGTAGCTTGCATTAAAGTAGCCTTACCAATTACTGCACCTTTTTCAAAAACAAGTCCTTCTCCACCGGCTCCACCTATTCCTAAACCAGCTTTTGTTATTTTTGGAAAAACCGCATAACCATAGGCAGCATTGAAGTGTTTTGATAAAGACGGATCATCCTTTACCAATTCTTTTAAACCGGTATTGACTTCATCCCCCAATTTAGTGTCTTTTGGGTAATTCACAGTAAATCCGGCAGATTTCACAGCTCCTTCAACAGATTTCGCAGCATCTTCACCTAATTCTTCTGCAGTCTCAACAGCATTTTCCAATGCACCTTGAACTTCTTCTGCAGCATCCTCGACAGCTTCGCTAACGTCATCAGCAGCCTCTTGAACAGTCTCTACTGCTTCTTCCATATCCTTTTCTGCACCCTTTTTGGTTTCTTTACATGCCATCACAGTTAAGGAAAGAACTACAATAGCGATGCCTAATTTAATAAATCTCATAGTTTAAAATATTTAATGGTTCGTGTCTCAAAAATACTAAAAATTATTCAACTATTTTCATCGATAAGACTGAATATAGATCTCCTCCTCCTGCTGCCTCAATCACCTCTTTAATTTGTTCTTGGTCAATCAAATTCGCATCAAATTCGATCTCTCCTTTTTTATCTTCGAAGGAGACAGAAACGAACTGAACTCCCTTTGCCTTTGAAAGTTTAGATTCTATAAGCTTCGCGCAACCAATTTCACAAGTCATTCCTTCTATATCAACGTCGACTTTTTTGATATCCTGGACTGTTACTTTGTCAGAAAAAGTTTTCCCTTTGTCTTTATCACCCTCTTTACAACTAAGAAGAAATAATAGAATCAAGGTGCCAAATAGAAATATGTTCTTTTGCATGGTAGATTATTTTGTTCAAAGTTAAGAATTATAATAATTTATTTGATTTTTGCATGATCAAAATCTATAGCATATGCATGAAAAACAACTGCGATGGTTTTACCTGATTTGCCTTTCACTTATTTGGGGTAGTTCATTTATTTTGATGAAAAAAGCTTTGATAGGCCTAAGTCCTGTACAAGTAGGTTCCCTGAGAATTTCTATTGCAGCCGTTTTTCTCAGCATGCTGGGTTTTAAAAAACTCAAAACCATCGAATCAAAAGATTGGAAATATCTTTTTCTTTCTGCCTTTTGTGGGACTTTTTTCCCTGTATTCCTGTTTATCTATGCTGTTTACCATATAGACAGCTCAATTGCTTCAATCTTAAATTCATTAACTCCATTGAATACCTTAATTATAGGTGTCCTGTTTTTTGGCGTTGTCTTTATCAGAAAGCAATTTTTAGGAATTTTGGTTGGTTTGACAGGAGCTATACTTTTAATATTGAAAGGATCTCAAATAAATCCTGATCAGAATTATTTTTATGCACTTTTTATCATTTTAGCTTCTATTGGTTACGGCTTCAATGTGAATCTCGTCAAGAAATATTTGCGTGATGTAAATGCCACCACCATCACGATAAGTAATTTTATTTTTTTACTCATTCCCGCTCTGACAGTACTTTTTTTCTCCGGATTTTTTAATTTGACTTTCAATACAGATGTAAAAATTTCTCTTATTTACGTCACCATTTTATCTATTATTTGTACAGCCTTGGCCAATATTTTATTTTATAAAATGGTTCATATTTCTTCACCTATTTTTGCCAGTTCAGTAACCTATCTTATTCCGTTGGTGGCAATTTTTTGGGGACTGTTAGACGGGGAACGCTTGGCCATCTCTCAACTTTTATTTGGACTACTTATCCTCCTTGGTGTCTATTTGATCAACTCATCAAAATAAAAAAAGCCCAATTTCTTGGGCTTTCCTTAAACATTCCAAATTTTTATTTAAAATCCGCTTCTAGAACTCCTTCATTTACTTTGGCATCAATCAATTTGAACTCAATCTTTTGCGGGCCCATATTTCCTGTTTTCGTTGATGGAAATTTAATTCCGTCAAAATCTTTGTAATCCGAATAATAAGCCTCCTGAGTTTGAGAATTTCCACCCATTGAAACAATTTGAGTTTCTTTAACTTTTAATCCACTCTCTATATCATAAAAATACATTGAGGTAACAGATTCCCCTTTATCAGTAACCACATAGCAATCTTTACCATCAACAGATTCAAGTCCTGACAAAACAGCTGATTCATTTCCCAAAAGGCCTAATTCACCAAAGGTTCCTAGGTTACTTTTCATGTCATTGGCCAAATTTGGAGGTAAGGGTTGGCCATTCATCGTCACACCTTCTTTTGACATCAATACTTTCATCATGACATTTCCTCCCATACTCATTTCATTCATGTAATTAGTAGGTGTTCTTTTTTCCGTACTCTGAATTTTATTTCCCATTGCCTCAGCTTCATAGATGACCATCGTACTTTTTAACCCGTTTATTTTATCGGCACCGCCAATCGCTGATAAATAATTTGTTAACACGGATTGTTTTGTCACACCGGAAGGAATCGGTTTTGTCAATTCGGGTTTATCGGTTGGATTTCCCTCTTTGTCAAAATAGTTAATTGGATAAGGCAATTTAGATAAATTAGGAAGTACTTCAACCCCCTTCCCAACTACAAGTATTCTCGCTTGCTCTGTACTAAAGTATTTTTGCGATACGCGTTGAATATCTTCTGCAGTAACCTCATTGATTTTCTCCAAGTAGGTTTCATAAAAATTGGCAGGTAAGTTTTTACTTTCTATATTAAAAGCATAACTGGCGATTGTGGCGGGCTGCTCTAGTGCCATTACAAAGTCACCCACATAAGAAGCCTTTGCAACTGCGAGCTCTTCCTCTGTTACTTTTGAGTTTCTCATCAACTCGATCTCTTTAATAAATTCGACCACGGCACTGTCTGTTACAGCATTTCTCACTGTAGCAAAAGATCTAAAAGTAGCAGAAGTTCTCTCGTCAGTACCGACGCTCGAATATGCCCCATAGGTATAGCCTTTGTCTTCGCGTAAATTCAGAAATAACCTTCCTTCTGCTCCCCCGCCATAAATTTTATTCGCTAAAAGTACAGGGAAAAAATCTGGATTACCCATTTTAAGATCGATCATATGCATCACGGCAATATTTGATTGAACTGCATTTGGCATATCTACAAAATCAATTTCCGGCTTTTGTACATTATTTACTTTAGGCATACTATAGGCCGGCAATTCTCCTTGTTTCCAATCTTTAAAATACTCGGAAATCAAATTTTTAGTCTCCTTGAAATTCACATCACCCACAATGATCAAATAAGCATTGTTTGGTTTGAAATAAGTTGTGTAGTATTTTCTGGCATCATCCAAAGTTATCCTTGCAGACGAAGCTTCTGTTGCAAACTCTCCATAAGGGTGGTCCTTCCCATAAGACAAAGCCCCTCTTACCTGATTGGCTATGGTACCCACATCATTTTGTCCCGATTTAATTCCCTCAATCAATTGGGCTTGTTGCTTTTCAAATTCTTCCTGGGTTAAAAGCGGGTTTTGAGAGGCATCGGCCGTCAGTTCCAAAATTCTTGGGAAATACCGGGACAACGTATTAAAACTAACTCTTTGACTTGAAATATTTAAACTCGCTCCAAGAAAATCTATCTCTTCGTTAAATTTGTCCTTTGCAATTGTTGTTGTACCGTTACCGAGCATTCCGCTCAATATAGAACTAACGCCTGCTTTTTCACCTTCGTAAATAGGACCGTTATCTATAATGAGCGTTCCTGTAACTCTAGGCAATTTATGATTCTCAACAACCATAACTTTAAGGCCATTTTTAAGTGTAAACATTTCAGGTTTTCCCAAATTGATCTTTGGCGCAGGTCCTGATGGTGGTTGCTTGGTTCTATCTATTTGAGCTTGTAACCCAAAGGATAGAGTAAAAAATAAAATTAATGTGGCTATTATTGTTTTCATCAGTTTAGTCATCTTTAAAGTTGCTCTTTCGTTTTGGGTAAATAATTCATGTCTACGCGTTTTTGCTTATCCAAATATAATTTTGCTACGCGCTGAATATCTTCTCTCGTAACAGAACGATATATTTTTAGTTCTTCGTTGATCAAATTGGTATTTCCCTTTAACATATAATTGCTGGCCAATGAATATGAAATCGCATCCACACCAGAATTCGAATTGACAAAATTATTTTCAAACTGATTCTGCAATTTTTGATATTCTCTTTCGGAGATCAATTCATTTTGCAATTTGACGATTTCTTCTTCCATCACAGCTGAGATCTCATCTAGACTTGTTCCGGTAATCGGTAAAGCTCCCATAATATAGGTCCCATAGTCTTCTTGCGGACTGTTAAATGCAATTACTTGCAGTGCTTTCTTCTCATCTACCAGTCTCTTGTAAAGTCTTGAGCTCTTTCCTCCTGTCAAGATCGAAGAAACCATATCTAAAGCATAAGCATCCTTGTCTTTGCTAGAAGGTGTTCTAAATAAGAATAATCGCAATGGTATCTGGATATTAGCATCATATTCTGTAACAGATTGAGGCTTTACATCCGCTTCTTTGATATTCACTCGGGGAACATCAGCCCCGCGAGGAATTGGGCCAAAATAATCTTCAATTAATTTCTTGGTATGGGGGATATTAATATCACCGGCCACAACCAAAACTGCATTATTCGGCACATAATATTTATTGTTAAAGGCGATGAATTCCGCTAAAGTGGCTGCATCTAAATCTTCCATTGATCCAATGACCGAATTTTTATAAGGATGCTTGTCAAATAAATATTGATTCACACCCGTCCTATAAATGATCTTTCCATAGGGAGCATTGTCTATCCTGGCCCTTTTTTCCTCCTTTACTACTTCATTTTGAGTATCAACACCATCTTGGTTGATGACGGGGTGCATCATTCTCTCAGATTCTAACCACAATCCCAAAGCCAATTTATTTGACGGGAATGTTTCGTAATAGTATGTTCTGTCTTGAGTCGTATTTGCATTATTTCTTCCGCCATTAGCCGAAACAATTTTAAAAAATTCACCCTTAGGAATGTTCTCAGTTCCTTCAAAGAGTAAATGTTCAAAAAAATGAGCAAATCCAGTTCTTCCTTGTACTTCATCTTTAGCACCAACATGGTAAAGGACCGAAGTAGAAACTACCGGTGCAGTATTGTCTTGATGAAGAATAACGTGTAAACCATTGCTGAGATCGAATTCTTCAAATTCCACTTTCTGAGCTGAGCCAAAAAGGAAAAAAAGCGATACTAAGCCGGTTAAAAATAATTTTAATCGAATAGTCATTTGGTTATGTTTTTTATAAGAATTAATATAAGAATACAAAGTTAAAACAAATTCATCTATACATAAGGATAAATCAATCTCAATATCCACCTGAAAATCAATTTGTACATTCATAAAAAAAATGTATATTTGCACCCTCAAAATCTGGAAAAGGTTTTGATTTTAATCAAATAAGCGAAAAACACATTAACTATGTATGCAATTGTAGAGATAGCAGGGCAACAATTTAAAGTTAAAAAAGACCAAAAGGTTTTTGTGAATCGTTTGCAACAAGAAGAAGGATCAAATATTTCTTTTGATAATGTTTTGTTGTTAGATGATGGCAAAGTAACCATTGGCGCCCCAGTTATAGAAGGTGCAGAAGTAACTGCAAAAATTCTAAAACACCTGAAGGGTGATAAAGTAATCGTCTTCAAAAAGAAAAGAAGAAAAGGTTACAAAAAGAAAAACGGACACCGTCAGTCTTTATCTGAGATCGTAATTGAATCTATTTCAGCTACTGGTGCAAAGAAAAAAGAAACTGTAAAGTCTGAAGAAAAACCAGCAAAAAAAGTGGTTAAAAAGGCGGCTGCAAAAAAAGCAGACGATTTGAAAAAAGTTGAAGGAATTGGACCTAAAATCGCATCCATCTTTGCAGAAGCAGGTATAGATTCTTTTCAGAAATTAGCTAAAACTGATGTTTCTAAATTAAAAGAAATTTTGGAAGCTGCAGGTTCTCAATATGCTAATAAGGTTCCTGATTCATGGCCTGCACAAGCACAAATGGCGGCTGATGGAAAATGGGATGAATTGGCTAAATGGCAAGAAGACGTTAAAGGAGGAATTGAAAAGTAGTCTCCTAATTAAATAAAAATTAAAAATATAACATCATGGCTCATAAAAAAGGTGTCGGTAGCTCAAAGAACGGTAGAGAATCAGAATCGAAACGATTAGGCGTTAAAATTTTTGGTGGACAAGCTGCTTTGGCGGGAAATATTTTAGTACGTCAAAGAGGAACAAAACACCATCCCGGTGATAATGTTTATATGGGTAAAGACCATACATTACATGCTCAAATTGATGGAGTTGTAAAATTCTCAAAGAAAAAAGATAATAAATCTTATGTTTCTATAGAAAAGGCGGAAGCTTAAGCAAATTTTATTATTGAAATATAAAACCCTTATCACGTGATAGGGGTTTTTTGTTTCTACATTCTCAAGGCTAAAACTTCATAAATTTTCATACTTTCGTAAACCATATAGCGCAAAAGGAATAAAATTTGAGCAATTTAAAACGCTTTTTTAAAGATACCATTATCTACGGTATTGCGGCAGTATTGCCAAGAGCTATAAATATCTTGTTGGTAAAACTGCATACTAACACACTTAGCAGCGAGAAATATGCGGAGAATACTTTGTATTTCGTCTATGCCGCATATCTTAATGCCATTCTTACCTTCGGAATGGAAACTGCCTTTTTTAGGTTTTTTACCAAGGAGAAAGAAAAGGGAAAAGTCATCTCAACCACATTTTATTCGATTCTATTGGTCACATTGATCTTCTTAGCCCTTTCTCTCCATTTTTCAGAACAGCTGAGTTCTTATTATGGATTCGGGAATCCCATGTATTTGAAAATATTGATTTGGGTGACAGCGCTTGACACATTGGTTGTTGTTCCGTTTGCTTATTTGCGAGTGACAAATAAACCTATCAAATTTGCCGCTGTAAAAATTCTCAATATCCTTATATATGCATTCTTCAATATACTTTTTTTGTTGTATCTGCCTAAATATATGGAACACGGACATAGTTTGGGAATACTACATGAAACCTATCAGAAATACCCCCTGGTCATTTTTATCTTTTTATCTAATTTAATAGCCAGTATCATCACATTTCTCGTTCTTTCTCCAATTCTTTTTAAATTCAAATTTTCTTTCGATAAAAAGCTTTTGCGCAAAATGTTGGCCTACGGAATTCCAATACTCATAACCAGTCTTGCATTTGTAACCAATGAAAATCTAGACAAAATTTTAATCGAGAAATATTTGGGAAAAGAACAAATGGGTATCTATGCGGCCTGTTATAAATTAGGCGTGTTTATGATGTTGTTTACCATGGCTTTTAGACTTGGAGCCGAGCCATTTTTCTTCAACAAGGCTGCCGACATAAATGCAAAAGAGGTTTATGCAAAAATTTTAAATTGGTTCACAATATTAGGGTCTATTTTTTTATTGGTTGTGATACTTTTTTTGCCTCTATTTGCGAAACTTTTACTTGGTGATGAATCATATTATTCAGGGTTGAAAATTGTTCCCATTATTCTTTACGCTAATTTATTACTTGGTATTTCTTATAATCTGGCTGTTTGGTATAAGTTGACCGATAAAACTATTTATGGAACCTATTTCGCCCTTGTCGCTTCGGCAATTACCATCCTATTTAATATTTGGCTGATTCCTAAAATAGGTTATATGGCTTCGGCTTGGGCTACTCTGTTATCCTATGGTTCCATAGTTATTTTATCCTATTTTGCCGGGCAAAAATACTACCCTGTTCCTTACTCAATTTCCAAAATTGTACTGTACCTTTTGGTCTCAGCGATTATTACCGTGATCTCCCTTTACTTTTTTAAAGGGAATTACACTATTTCTGTGTTGTTCCTACTTTTGTTCGTTACACTCATTTGGTGGAAAGAAAAATCTGAAATACAAAATATTTTTAA
Organism: uncultured Flavobacteriaceae bacterium; assembly: GCA_964631875.1. Classification (GTDB taxonomy): domain Bacteria; phylum Bacteroidota; class Bacteroidia; order Flavobacteriales; family Flavobacteriaceae; genus Namhaeicola. The sequence goes on along the minus strand of CAZWAN010000046.1, from coordinate 13,286 downwards.
AAAATGATAGTTAATATAATTAATAAATCGAATCATCCAACGCCGTCCTATCAAACAAAAGCATCTGCCGGTATGGATCTTCGCGCAAATATTGAAAATCCAGTTGAGCTAAAACCATTGGAAAGAACCCTTATTAAAACCGGATTGTTTATTGCACTTCCGGAAGGTTTTGAGGCACAAGTAAGACCTCGAAGTGGAATGGCAGCAAAACACGGTATTACCGTGCTCAATACACCTGGAACAATTGATGCAGATTATCGTGGTGAAATTGGTGTTATTTTGGTGAATTTATCTAATGATAAATTTACTATTCAAGATGGAGATAGAATTGCTCAACTAGTCATTGCCAAGCATGAACAGGTAAGTTGGAAAGAAGTTGAAATATTAGAAGATACATCAAGAGGCGCTGGCGGATTCGGAAGTACAGGGGTTTAATAAGATCTGGGCAAGAAATAACTTGAAGATCTTTAATAAAAAATATTTATGAAATTGATCAGGTTATTTCTCATTTTTATAGCAGGATCAGTGTTTGCTCAGGAAAAAACTGTAAACATTGAATCCCTTTCCAGCGAATCATGTAGCTGTATAGAAAAAATCAATATCGCAGAAAAACATAAAAACCAAGCTGTTAACAAATGTTTGAGCGAGATAATTGCTAAAAACATTCCTTCAGATATGGCTTCTGCAAGAGGGGCTGAAGATAGCCGATCTGAAGAGGTTTATAAACTTTTGGAAAATCATCTGATAGATCATTGTAAAGCATTAAAAAACCTTTTGTTCACAGAAACAGAAGATGTAGGTCACGCCTCCTCTAAAAACGTTTTGGCTCAATTGGCCTATGATGATGGAATGGATTATTTAAAGGAAGAAGATATTTCAAATGCCATAGAAAAATTTAAAAAAGCTGTTCTTCTAGATCCTGAATTTGTCTATGCATGGGATAATCTTGGTGTTTCGTATAGAAAAAATAATCAACTGGATTTAGCCATTGAGGCCTATCAAAAATCCTTGAAACTTTACCCAAATGGAAAACTTCCACTAATTAATCTTGCCGTAGTTTATAACCTGGCAGGAGATCAGGGTAAGTCTAGCGAACATTACAAGAAATATTGTGAATATTTTCCTGCTGATCCCGAGGGATATTACGGTTTAGGATTAATTGAATACAGTGGAGGTAATTTAGAAACCGGCTTAGACCATCTAGTACATTCTTATATTCTTTACAGCGCACAGCAATCTCCTTACAGATCAGATGCAGCCGGTAAAATCGGGTATATTTATAATGACCTGAAATCAAAAAATCAGATTGATATTTTTGATCGTGTCGTCAATAAATACGATCTAAAAATAAAGATGAATTAACACCCCTTAGCTAAATTTCTAATGGAATAAAGCGTCTGGCAGCCAATATTAGACCAAAAACAATAAATACGACTCCTAAACCAAATTGCATTTTATGCAATACTACAGGTGTTAATTTCGACTTTAGCTGTTTGGCAACTAGAATTTTGAACAGATCAATAATGAAAAAAGTGATCATTGTTGTGGCAAAATATTGAATGATTTTTTTTTCATTTAATCCTAAACTTGCCGTAACTGCAATGACTACAGCAAACCAAAAAGCTAATACGCCAACATTGATAAAATTTAAAAAAAAACCTTTTAAGAAAAGTTTGGGGTAGTTCGATGGTTCGGTTACTCTCAAGTTTGAATTAGCGATACCGGTTTCGCTAGATTTCTTTTTGATCGTAAAAATGCCAAAAGCTATTAAAACTAATCCTCCGAAAAGATATACTCTACTGTCATTTTGAATTCTTTCTAAAAATCCAACACTACCAAAATATGCCAAAAAAATAAACGAAATATCTGCTAAAATAACCCCAAGATCGAAAACAATAGCTGCTCTCGCCCCCTTTGTAACACTGGTCTCTATCAAAGTAAAAAAAACGGGACCAATCATAAAAGCCAGGCCAACTCCTAGTAATATTGCATTTAAACTTTCATTGAACATTCTGTTAGTTTAGCTTAGACATCATCATAATCAATAGAAACTTTAGGTGTAATGGGGTGTGCCTGACAAGTTAATATGAATCCTTCTGCCAATTCATCTTCACTCAAAATTCGATTGTTGTCCATTTTTACTGCTCCTTCTGTTACTTTGGCCAAACAACTGCTACATATGCCTCCCTGGCAAGAATAGGGTGCATCAATGCCGTGTGCAAGCGCGGCGCCCAGTACAGTCTCATCCTGACGCATTTCAAAAAATGTCTCTTCCTCGTCTAAGATCACCTTAACTTTTGCCACCCCTTTAAATTCACTTTGACTCACTTCTTTCTCTTCAGACATCTTAAACCATTCAATATGAATTTGATCTTTGCTAAATTGATGTTTCAGCAAATAATCATTGACTTGATCAATCATACCCTCAGGTCCGCAAATGTATATTCCATTAATGGATGGATTTATGTTTTCTTCCTTAAAAATAGTCTTGATCAGGGTTTCAGAAATTCTTCCAAAATGATTTTTCTCCGATAATTTCCTGCTAAATACATAATGTGTAACAAGTCTATCAGGGAAATTCTTTTTTAATGACCTAAGGTTATCCAAGAACATTGTCTCTTCTATACTTTGGTTGCCGTATACAAGAACCACTTTACAGTTATTTTCAGATTCTAATACAGAACTTAGCATGGAAAGAATTGGGGTAATACCGCTACCCCCTGCAAACATTACATACTTATTGGCATTTTCTTTAGGATCCAATATAAAGCGTCCTTCGGGTGCTGTTACATCAAGAACATCCCCCTCTTTTAATTTTTCGTTGGCAAAAACAGAGAAACTACCTCCCTCAACTTTCTTAATCGCGATTCGAACTTCTCCACTATTTAATGAGGAACAAATGGAATAAGCTCTTCTCAATTCCTTTTCATGGAGTTTTTTTCTGATGTTTACATATTGACCCGGCTTAAACCGAAATTCACTTTCAAGTTCAATAGGCACATCAAACAAAACGGAAACTGAAGAAGCAGTCTCTCGACGGACTTCTTTAACTTTTAAGGGATAAAAAACAGACATAAAAATTCTTTTTCAGCAATTTAACTTTTAGAAATTTCGTTTGATAACTGATCTTCATCGGTATGATGATAAGGGTAAAATTCACTCAGCTTTAAACCAGCTTCAATAATTCCTAAAACCAAACCATCGCAAAAATTTCCTTTTGCGAATTGTCCTTGAACACGATCCTTTACACTATCCCAAAAGTTCTCAGGAACCTTTTCATTTATACCAGAATCCCCTATTACGGCAAACACATGGCTTTGAACGGATACATAAAACAAAACACCATTGCGGTCTTTTGTTTTATCCATCCCTAAATAATGAAAAACCTCTTCAGCTCTTTCTAAACATCCTATTTTACAATTACTTTCAATATGTACGCGTATTTCACCGGAAGTTCTTTTTTCCGAACTTCGAATGGTTTCAACAATCCGATCCTCTTCCTGGGGAGTTAAAAAATCTTCTACAATACTCATATTGTTTTTCTAATAGTAGCAATAGAACTACGAGTTAAAATCCACTGTGGGAGCCTTATCGCTACCAGCTGCTGCTTCAAATAATACAAGTGGGTCAAAATTCAATATGTTGGCAACCACACTGGCAGGAAACTTTCGTACAAATACATTATAATCTTTTGCCAATTCGTTATACCTGTTTCTCTCAACATTAATTCTATTTTCAGTCCCTTCTAATTGACTTTGAAGCTCTAAAAAGTTCTGGTTCGCTTTTAAATCGGGATATCTTTCTGCAACGACCATTAAACGACTCAAAGCACCGCTTAGCGTATTCTGTGATTCTTGAAAAGCAGCCATTTGTTCAGGGGTTACATTGGTAGGATCTATTGTTGTTTTTGTCGCATTGGCACGTGCGTTTATCACACCTTCCAGAGTTTCCCTTTCATGTCCTGCATAACCTTTTACAGTATTGACCAAATTAGGAATAAGGTCTGCTCTTCGTTGATAAGCACTTTCAACATTCGCCCATTGTGTTTTAGCCGTTTCTTGCTTTTCTACCATAGTATTATTCAAACCTACACCCCATCTAAAAAGACCGATAAGTAGAACTACGATAATAATAAAGGGAAGCCATTTTTTCATTGTTTTAAAATTTAAGTTAAAGTTTATAGTTGATTTTTAATTTTTAATAATTCTTCTTTGATAGCTTGAAGCCTTATAATAATATCGTGGGACTGAACCACTTCCTCAGGCTTTTCCTTGAGCTTAATCTTAGCTCCTTCTAAAGTATAACCCTTCTCCTTAACCAAATAAAAAATCATTTGAAGATTTTTTATATCCTCCGGTGTAAATAATCTGTTTCCTTTTTTATTCTTTTTTGGTTTGAGCACTTCGAACTCGTTCTCCCAAAACCGAATAAGAGATGTATTTACACCAAAAGCTTTGGCAACTTCTCCAATTTTATAATATCTTTTATCAGGTAAGTCTATATGCATTAGTCGTAAGATTGTCCTTCTTGTGATGAGCGTAATAACATTTCTTGAAATTCTTCAGGCGTAAGATCACCATAATAAAAATTAATGGGATTGACCGCTTGATCCTTATACCAAACTTCATAATGCAAATGTGGTGCTTGTGACCGTCCGGTACTACCTACAAAACCAATCAAATCGCCTCGTTTTACTTTTTGGCCTTTTCTCACATTGTATTTTGACAGATGGGCATAGATGGTCAAATAATCAAAGCCGTGATCAATTCTGATGTGATTTCCAAATCCTGATGAAGCATTGTCTGCACGTGTAACTACTCCGTTTCCCGTTGCGTAAATCGGAATTCCTTTTGGAGCAGTAAAATCCATACCCTTATGAAATTTCCTGGCCTTCGTAAACGGGTCTAATCGCCATCCATAACCAGATGCCATTCTGGTCAAATCTTGATTACTCACAGGTTGAACAGCAGGAATTGCTGCCAAAAGAGCTTCTTTATCTTTGGCATAGCTTGAAATTTCATCCAAAGATTTTGATTGAACATACAATTGTTTTGACAGAACATCCATTTTCTTTGTGGCCTCCGTTATCATTTTACTGTAATCAAAACCTTCAAGTGATTTATATCTATTCACGCCTCCAAATCCTGCTTTTCTTTGTTCTTCAGGAATCGGGTTTGCTTCAAAATAAACGCGATAGATGTTGTTATCTCTCTCTTGTATTTCATTGAGAATTTCCTGAGATTGCTCCATACGTTTACTGAGCAACTCATAATTCAACTTCAAATTTTCCAATTCTCTTTGCATTACTTTCTCTTTTGGTGAAGCAATGTATTGCAATAATACGGTTACAGACAAAAATCCAAATAAGGCAGAAGCGATAATAAAAAGCATTGCTCTTCTAAACCGGTCTCGCTTTCGGGTTTGTATTTTCTTATAGGATAAAGTATCTGAATCGTAATAATATTTTACTTTCGCCATAATCTTTAATTGTACTATTTTTGCGGTGTTAAACTGCAAAAAAGCCAGATTAACAAAATTACAATTTTTTTTATTACCCTAACAGAATAGAAAACAAATCACTCATTATATGACCTCCTCAGAAATTAGGAAAAAATTCTTGAATTTTTTTACATCAAAATCACATCAGATAGTTGCTTCTGCACCTATAGTTATAAAAAACGATCCAACGCTTATGTTTACCAACGCGGGGATGAATCAGTTCAAAGAATATTTCTTGGGTCAAAAGAAGATCGAGGCAAACAGAATCGCAGATACTCAAAAATGTTTGAGGGTATCAGGAAAGCATAATGATTTAGAGGAGGTGGGTATAGATACTTACCATCACACCATGTTTGAAATGCTCGGAAATTGGAGTTTTGGTGATTATTTTAAGAAAGAGGCTATTGACTGGGCATGGGAACTACTAACCGAAGTTTATAAAATTGATAAAAACGATTTATACGTCACTGTTTTCGAAGGAAGTGATGATGAAAATCTGGAATTTGACCAAGAAGCCTATGATTGTTGGGCAAAATTAATAGATAAAAATAGAATCATCAACGGAAATAAAAAGGATAACTTTTGGGAAATGGGCGCTCAAGGTCCATGTGGACCTTGCAGTGAAATTCATGTTGATATTAGATCTTTAGAAGAAAAATCGAAGATTTCAGGGAAAGATTTGGTCAATAAGGATCACCCACAGGTGGTTGAAATCTGGAACCTCGTTTTCATGGAATTTAATCGCAAGGCGGATGGTAAATTAGAAAAATTACCGGCCAAGCATGTTGATACAGGAATGGGTTTCGAAAGACTATGTACTGTTCTTCAGAAGAAAAAATCTAATTATGATACGGATGTTTTTCAACCCCTTATCAGAGAAATTGAAGCGGTGACAGATTTTAAATATGGAAAGAAGAATGAAACAGATATCGCTATTCGGGTAATTGCAGATCATGTGAGGGCTGTTGCCTTTTCTATTGCAGACGGTCAGCTGCCTTCAAATACCGGTGCGGGATACGTCATTAGAAGAATTTTAAGAAGAGCGATTCGATATGGATATACTTTTTTAAATAAAAAAGAACCCTTTATTTTTCAATTATCGCAAGTTCTTGCAGATCAAATGGGAGATTCTTTCCCCGAATTAATCGGGCAAAAGCATCTGATCCAAATTGTAATCAAAGAGGAAGAGAATGCATTTTTAAAAACCCTGGAACAAGGACTTGTTATTCTGGATCAGATTATTCGAGACAATGAGGGTAAAATTGTCTCAGGTAAAAAATGTTTTGAACTTTACGACACTTATGGTTTCCCCCTGGATCTTACTGCTCTTATTTTGAGAGAAAAGGGATTATCCTTTAACGAAGATGAGTTTGAGCAGGAAATGCAAAAACAAAAAGAAAGATCGCGCTCTGCCGCGAGTTTAGATACTGATGATTGGGTTATTTTAATCGATGACAAGGAAGAAGAATTTATTGGGTATGACTATTTAAAGACAAATGTTAGAATAACACGTTATAGAAAAGTAAGCTCAAAAAAAGAGGGTGTTTGGTTTCAATTGGTATTTAATTTAACCCCATTCTACCCAGAAGGTGGAGGCCAGATGGGAGATAAAGGTTATTTGCAATCTTCCAATGGTGATGTTTACTATATTCTTGATACCAAAAAAGAAAACAACCTTATTCTGCATTATTCCAAAACACTACCAACAGAATTACATCAAACTTTTTTAGCTGTTGTAGATGATACAAATAGGTTTGCCGTTGCTTGTAATCATTCTGCCACACATTTATTGCACCAAGGTTTGAGAACAGTTCTGGGTGATCATGTCACCCAAAAAGGATCAGCTGTTTATGCCAAGAACCTGCGTTTTGATTTTTCACATTTTTCCAAAGTCACCGACAAAGAATTAAAGGAAGTTGAGCATTTTGTAAACGCCAGAATAAACGAAAAGTTAGATCTGATAGAACAAAGAAATATACCAATTCAAATGGCGGAAGAACAAGGAGCCATGATGCTTTTTGGAGAAAAATATGGCGACACGGTTAGAACCATTAAGTTTGGGAAATCGATTGAACTATGTGGGGGAACTCATGTAAAAAATACTGGCGACATATGGTATTTTAAAATAATCTCGGAAAGTGCTGTTGCAGCAGGAATTAGGAGAATTGAAGCGGTTACCAATGAAATTGTTAAAGATTATTTCTTAGCACAGGATAATGAATACGATGAGTTAAAAACGTTGTTGAAGAATCCTTCGAACACAAAACAAGCGATACTTAAGTTACAAGAAGAAAATAGCTCTTTAAAAAAGGAAGTTGAAAAACTCATTCAAGAAAAAGCCAAATCACTTAAAAACGATCTTAAAGATCAAATCGAAGCGCTGAACGGAGTTAATTTTTTAGCTACTTCCATTGAAATGGATGCCGGAACAATCAAAAATATGGCTTTCGAATTAGGAGAACAAGTGCCTAATTTATTTTTCATCAATGGCTCAAAATCGGAAGGAAAAGCAATGCTGACCGTCTATATCTCGAAGAATTTAAGCGATGAGAAAAAATTAAATGCAGGTGCCATAGTGAGAGAATTGGGTAAGTACATTGAAGGTGGCGGAGGTGGTCAACCTTTCTTTGCTACGGCCGGAGGCAAAAATCCCGATGGAATTTCGAAAGCATTAACCGAGGCAAGAAATTATGTAATTTAGATGAAGTTTAGAACAGAAATAAAAATTGAAAAAGGCAGTCCACAGATCAATTACGATTCAAAAATTGCTCTTTTTGGTTCTTGTTTTTCTGATCATATCTCAAATTATTTAAGGCAATTTCAGTTCCAGATTTTTACAAATTCTCATGGCATTGTATTTCATCCTTTAGCCATAGAAAATGCCATTTCACAAAATTTAGACAGAAAAATTTATACGATAGATGATTTGAATCAAATAGGTGAAATTTGGTTCAGCTATCAACATCATTCAAAATTTTCATCTATTGATCCTAAAAAGACTTTAGAAAATATAAACCAAAGCATCGAAAGAGGTCATCGTTTTTTAACTGAGGCCACTCATTTAATTATTACTTTAGGAACTGCATGGGTTTACAAAAGAAGTGATGGAATAATTGTTGCCAATTGCCATAAAGTCCCTCAAAGAGAATTTGATAAAATACTTTTATCACAAAAAGAAATTTCCGACTCTTTGATACGTACAATTGAAAAATTGAAATTACAGACACCTACTATTGAAATCATTCTCACCCTTAGCCCGGTAAGACACCTCAAAGATGGTTTTATTGAAAATTCGCGAAGTAAAGCCATACTTCTAAGTGCAATTCATTCTGTTTGTGACTTGAAAATCGCCAAGTATTTCCCATCATTTGAAATCATGATGGACGATCTGAGAGATTACAGGTTTTACGATAAAGACCTGATTCATCCCAGCGAAACTGCTGTTGATTATATTTGGCAACAATTTGCTGCAACTTGGATAGATACTTCTATTGAGAAAGACATGAAAGAAATTATCAATGTTTTTACTGCAATGGAGCACAAGCCCTTTCATGAAGAATCTGAGGCACATCAAAAATTCCTGACAGAATTAAACCTTAGGCAAAATATTTTAACTAAGAAATACCCACATTTAGTATTTCATAAAAAAAGAGGATCTATTTGATCCTCTTTTATTTTTCATATGATTCAAAGCTTACTTTTTGCAAGCAGCCACACTCTGCCAAGGACCACCATTGATGGCATCGATACCCTGTTGTTTCAGGAAATTTGCAGCTGTACCACTTCTCGCACCGCTTCTGCAACAAGTAACCACAGGTTTTCCTAGTTTTTTTATTTCTTCTAATTTTTCTTCGACTTTATCCAAGGGAATATTTTTAGATCCTTCAACATGTCCTTCAACAAATTCTGCAATGGTTCTAACATCGATCACCACTGCCCCTTTGTCTAAATACTCCTCAATAGCCGGAGTAGCTACACTACTTCCGAATAAATTAAAAAATCCCATAATTGTTTATTTAAATTTTTTGCAAATTAACTTTAATAGTTCCTTCTATATTGTAACAATTGTTGCAAGAAAATATTGTTCAAATATAATATTTGTCTTTTTGATATCAACATCCCTTCAACAAAACATGGCAGCACATTACATTTTTCATGCCAAAAAAAATCCTGTATACGAAAGCGCAACAGGATTTTCTTTGAATACTAAACCAATTCTATCTTGTAAACAACATTTCGCGGTACTTAACTAATGGCCACATTTCATCATCCACCATTAATTCTAACTTATCACAATGGTATCTGATGATATCGAAATAAGGTTTCACTTTATCACAATATGCGATAGCCATATCTTCTGCATGCTCAATTACATTTGCTTTTTTACGCTCTTCTATCATTTCGTGCACATTTTGGCTGATGGCGCTTGTATGTACAGATATTTTTCTGATCAGGTCCAATTGATCCTTAGCGATTGTTCTAAATTCCTCTTCAAATACTTCTTTTAAACCGCTAACATTTGTAATGAGTATATTTTGATAGTTTAGTGCGGTAGGCACCACATGATTTAAAGCAATATCTCCTAATACTCTTGCTTCAATTTGAATTCTCTTTGTGTACTCTTCCAACTTAATTTCATGACGAGCCTCAATCTCTACCTTATTCATCACTTCTAACTCTTCATACAGTGAAATTGTTTTAGGAGCTACATCAGCCTTCAGAGCAATTGGCGTTGTTTTATTATTGCTCAAGCCTCTTTTAGCTGCTTCTATTGCCCATTCTTCACTATAACCGTTCCCTTCAAAAAGAATCTTTTTGGAGTCTTTGATATATTCTCTTAATACATTGAAAATAGCTTCATCTTTTTTCAGGTCCTTTTCTTCAATCAAAGCATCGACTTCCTCTTTAAAATCTTTAAGTTGTTTAGCAACAACAGAATTTAAAACTGTCATTGGAATCGCACAGTTGGCTAAAGATCCAACCGCTCTGAATTCAAACTTATTTCCCGTAAAAGCAAAAGGTGAAGTTCTGTTTCTATCTGTGTTATCTAATAAGATTTCAGGAATTTTACCAACCACATTTAATTTAAGATCTGTTTTTTCTTCAGGAGAAAGCTTACCATTTGTCACTTCTTCCAATTCTTTTAATACTTCCGTTAACTGCTCACCAATAAAAATTGACAAAATAGCAGGTGGAGCTTCATTTGCACCTAAACGGTGATCGTTGCTGGCTGATGCAATACCCGCCCTCATTAATTCTTCATACTCTTTTAACGCTTTAATCGTATTGATAAAGAAAGTTAAGAATTGTAAGTTGCGCATAGGTGTTTTACCGGGGCTCAATAAATTAACTCCTGTATCCGTGCTTAAAGACCAGTTATTGTGTTTTCCTGAACCATTAATTCCTGCAAAAGGTTTTTCGTGTAAAAGAACTTTGAAGTTATGTTTAGAAGCTACTTTACCCATAAGATCCATCAACAATGAGTTATGGTCTACAGCTAAATTTGCTTCTTCATAAATAGGCGCTAACTCAAACTGATTTGGAGCAACCTCATTATGTCTTGTTTTAACAGGAATCCCTAATTTCATACATTCTTGTTCCAATTCACGCATAAAATTGAGTGCTCTGGCAGGAATAGACCCGAAATAGTGATCGTCTAACTGCTGCCCTTTTGCAGGTGCATGTCCTAACAAAGTTCTTCCTGTCATCACAATATCCGGACGAGCACTTGCCAATGCTTTGTCAATTAAGAAGTATTCTTGCTCCCAACCTAAAGATGCATTTACTTTAGTAACATTTTTATCGAAATATTTAGCTACCGCCGTTGCGTGTTTATCTACAGCTTGTAAAGCTCTTAGCAAAGGAGTTTTGTTATCTAAAGCCTCTCCTGTATAAGACACAAAAATTGTTGGAATACAAAGTGTGGTACCTAAAATAAAAGCAGGAGATGTAGGATCCCAGGCAGTATAACCTCTCGCTTCAAAAGTGTTTCTAATTCCTCCGTTTGGAAAACTGGACGCATCCGGTTCTTGCTGAACCAATTCGCTTCCTCCAAATTTTTCTATTGCATTACCTTCACCAATAGGCTCGAAAAACGAATCATGCTTTTCTGCGGTTCCTCCGGTCAAAGGCTGAAACCAGTGTGTATAATGGGTCACTCCTTTAGACATTGCCCATTCTTTCATAAGAGAAGCAACTTGATCAGCAATTTTGCGATCAATTTTTGCACCCACCTTAATTGCACTTAAAACACCATTGTAGGCCTCTTTTGTTAAATATTGGCGCATTGCTCTTTCGCTAAATACATTGCAGCCAAACATTTCTGAACGTTTAACCGTTTCTGTAACTTCAACAGGCTTCCTGTTTAAGGTTTCTTTTAATACTTCAAATCTGAATGTGGTCATAGGAATATTTTTCTAAAAATTACCACGCAAAAATATAAAATATTAGACATTTCCAAACTTATACCTATTATTTTTTAGGGTGTGTTAAGAATTATTTCCGTATAAATAATTATATCCCCTATTTTTTTTAAGGTTGACAAATTTAGGTCTTCCTGAAGCCATAATATTATTGATGTCAGAATTAAAGCATCAATGCAATAAATACTGTGTATGATCCCAGCAGAATAAGCCCCTCTTTCCAACTTAATTTCATTTTTACAGGTACAAACACCAAAGGAAAAATCATTAGAGCGAAAACCAACATCCAAATCATATCGTAAGAAATTAGCCTTTCATCAACGGCTTTTATGGGTGTAATGATAGAAGTGATTCCGATAACACCGAAAATATTAAAAATGTTTGACCCTAATAAGTTACCCAAAGAAATAGCTTTTTCCTTTTTTATGATGGCGATAACAGAGGCGGCTAATTCGGGAACGCTTGTACCAACCGAAATAATGGTCACACCAATTATGCGTTCACTAACACCTAGTTGATTTGCTAGATTTACCGCTCCTTTTACGAGAAGTTCAGAACCTGCCCAAAGACCTACTCCACCAAGTGCGAGATAAATAAAAGATAAATAAATTGGCAAATCAACAATTTCCAATTCCTCATCCTCTACTACTGCCTGTTTTTGAAACTTAAGTAAATAAAAAAGAAAAAATACCAAAAGGAAGACGAAAATAATTCCCTCAACTCTGCTAATAATTCCATCAAATTTAATAAAGAAATAGAAGAGTATAGAAGCGAACATCATGACAGGCCAATCTGTGATATAGAAACTCCGTTCCACGCTAATGGTAGAAAGGATAATAACAATACCCAGAACTAAACCTAGATTCGCAATATTAGATCCTATTACATTTCCCAAAGAAATATCGGCGTATCCGCTCATAGCTGCATTGACACTGACAATTAGTTCTGGGGCCGAAGTAGCAAAAGAAACAACCGTCATACCGATAACAATTTTAGGTATATTCAGGCGCAATGATAGCCCCACTGCAGCTTTGAGTAGCCAATTACCTCCTAGAACCAGTAATATAAAACCAGTTAATATCAATAG
>CAZWAN010000046.1:0-248 GCA_964631875.1 uncultured Flavobacteriaceae bacterium | reverse complement strand
TTTAATCCTCTCTATTTGAAACTGAGAAAAATTTCGAAAGAATATTAAATTTTTGTTAAATTAAACTACTTATTTAGTTATATAACTATTTTTATAGTTTATATTTGTGTCAAAGTTGATAAAATGGAAAAACTAACGAACAAGGAAGAAGAAATCATGCAAGTACTTTGGAGTTTGGAAAAGGCATTTGTAAAAGATGTGATCGCTCAATTGCCACCACCCGAACCTCATTACAATACCATTTCGAC
>CAZWAN010000045.1:0-22198 GCA_964631875.1 uncultured Flavobacteriaceae bacterium | reverse complement strand
GTTACCGATCTGAATTTGCAATGAATTTAGTGCCATAAAGAGGTTTTATTTTAATTATTTCCAATAGAATTAAGAGTATTCTGTAAATTTGCAAAATAAATTAATTAAGATGAAAAAAATTCAACTAAATAATATCCATGAATCATTAGGCGCAAAAATGGTACCTTTTGCGGGTTACCTAATGCCGGTGCAATATGAGGGAGTAAATATAGAACATGAAACTGTTAGAAACGGGGTCGGCGTTTTTGATGTATCCCACATGGGCGAATTTTTAGTTGAAGGTAAAAACGCTTTGGATTTGGTTCAGTTTGTTACTTCCAACGACGCTTCCAAATTGCAAATTGGAGATGCACAATACAGTTGCATGCCTAACGATACTGGGGGTATTGTTGACGATTTAATTGTATATCGAGTCAAAGAAGATACGTATCTCTTGGTAGTCAATGCTGCTAATATTGAAAAAGACTGGGATTGGATTAGTAAAAAGAATCGTTTTGGGGCCGATTTAAAAAATATATCCGATCATTATTCTCTATTGGCTATCCAGGGACCCAAAGCAATTGAAGCTATGCAGGCCCTTACTTCAGTTGATCTTGCCTCCATTCCATTTTATAAATTTAGAATAGCTGATTTTGCCGGAATTGATTATGTCATTATTTCTGCTACTGGCTACACCGGTAGTGGTGGTTTTGAAATTTATTGTAAAAACGAGCAAGTAGAGCAAGTTTGGAATAAAGTTTTTGAAGCGGGAAAGGCTTTTGGAATAAAGCCAATAGGATTAGCTGCCAGAGATACATTACGTCTGGAAATGGGTTATTGTTTATACGGAAATGATATTGATGATACTACTTCACCCATTGAGGCAGGTTTGGGTTGGATCACAAAATTCACCAAAGATTTTGTGAATTCAGGATATTTGAAAGATCAAAAAGAAAACGGTGTATCCAAAAAATTAGTGGCTTTTGAATTGTTAGAAAGGGGAATCCCGAGAAAAGATTATGAACTTGTAGATGAAAATGATCAAGTTATCGGGAAAGTGACCTCTGGTACCATGAGCCCCAGCCTTAAAAAGGGAATAGGCATGGGATATATAAAAATGGAAAAGGCTAAGATTGGAGAAACAATTTTTGTCAAGATCCGAAATAACAATATCCCCGCACAGATGGTAAAACTTCCTTTTTACAAAGTGTAAAGTGATGGGAGTTTTAATAAAAGAATGAATCTTTTATAAATTCAGATGAAAATCAGGATCGAATTGATCTCTTTTTTTCCCTTTCATATCTTTAAAGAAATTATGAAAGTGTTGAAAATCTTTCTTTTCATCACCGGTTATAATATAGGGTTCTGCCACCACAACTTCTTTCTTTTCATAATTAAAAGCGCACATGACAATAGGAATTTGAGCCCCTTTAGCAACATAGTAAAATCCGGTTTTCCATTTGCTCACCGCTTTCCTAGTTCCTTCCGGCGATAAGGTAAGCACGAACCGATCACTTTCATCGAATATTTTAATAATGGCATCTACCCTGCTCTCACTTTTACTTCTATCTACAGGCGTACCTCCCAAGGCCCTAAAAATAAATCCAAAAGGAGGTTTAAATAAAGTGTGTTTAGCAATATAATTTGCCCCAAGTTTTTCGCTGTAGTTTACAAATACACCAATAGGAAAGTCTACCCAGCTTGTATGAGGTGCTACTATAATGATGTACTTTTTTAGTTCGGTAGGAAATCTGTTCACCACCTTCCAGCCCATCACTTTTTCTAACATAATTTTGGAAAGACTTTGCATATCTATTTTTCGTTTCTTGTCTTAATTTTGTAATATAGTATCTCCATAGAAACAACTAAAATATCGATAATTTTCTTATCATGACCCAAGATTACACCATTCTCTATTTTATTTTGATTTTTCTTTTGGGAACACTGCTTACCTTTTTAATTTTTAAGGTTATTACTGATAGGAAAATTACTTTTCAACAATCTTCAATTGAATCACTTAAAAGCCTGGAACAAAAACTATTGGTAAATGTCAAAGATCTGACAGAACAATTAAACGAAGAGAGAAATAAAAACGAATCTTTAATCATCGACCTGACCAAAACAAATGCTCAATTGGATTATGCCCAGCAAAAAATGCATGAACAGTTAAAAGATATTGAGCATGTACAAAATAAATTTAAGGATGAATTTGAAGTGTTGGCAAATAAAATCCTGGAAGAAAAAACGAAAAAATACACACAAACAAACAAAGATAATTTAACCCAAATTCTCGACCCGCTCAAAGAAAAAATCAAAAGTTTCGAATCGAAGGTAGAGAATATTCATCGAGATACAATCGACAGGCAATCCGCTTTAAAAGAACAAATCTCCGGATTAATGAAACTCAATGAAAGAATGAGTACAGAAGCCCTGAACCTGACCAAAGCACTCAAGGGTGATCAAAAAAAGCAAGGTGACTGGGGTGAATTTCAACTTGAAACCCTTTTAGAAAGATCAGGGTTAAAAAAGGACATTCATTTTAGTGCGCAAACCGGGAAATTAGATGAGGAAGGTTTGATCAAACGACCGGACTTCATCGTACATCTGCCCGATAATAAGTGCATGATTATTGATGCGAAAGTCTCGTTGAAAGGGTATGAATTGTATTACAATTCGAATTCTCCTGAAGAAGAAAATGAGGGCCTAAAAAAACTAATGCTCAGTATTAAAAATCATATCAAAAATTTGAATCAAAAAAAATATGAAGAGCTATATGGGGTGCAAAGTCCTGATTTTGTATTGATGTACATTCCTGTTGAACCTGCTTTGATGGTAGCACTTAAAAATGATAAAAATATATTTCTGGACGCCTTGCATAAAAATGTGGTATTGGTTTCTACTTCTACCCTTTTGGCAACGCTATCTACGGTTGCCTCTATTTGGAAACAGGAAGATCAAAAACAAAATGTGATCGAAATTGCGAGACATGCCGGAAGTCTATATGATAAATTTGAAGGATTCATCCAGGACATGATCAAAATTGGAAACCAACTCGATGCCTCTAAAAATAGCTATGATAACGCCATGAATAAGCTTTCTACTGGGAAGGGAAATATCGTAAGTAGAATAGATCAATTAAAAAAATTAGGTGCAAATGCACAAAAATCATTACCTGAAAATTTAGTCAAAAAAGCATTAAATAATTAGAATGGTTTTAAAATCAACATATCGACCAGATCTTTTTTTTAAAAATGGTCATTTTAATACCATTTATAGAACCCTTGTTCATCAATTTCAACTGGAATATAAAAGGGAACGAATTGACACGCCTGATGGTGACTTTTTGGATCTGGATTGGGTCCAAAGAGAAAATCGGGATCTTGTTTTGATCATTCATGGATTAGAAGGAAGCACAGAATCAAAGTATGTTATTTCTCTCGGACTAAAAGCTATTGAACAAAATTTTGATGTTTTAGCATTGAATTTGAGAGGTTGCAGCGGGGAGATCAATCGCCTGTACAAATCATATCACAGTGGAGAGACCCAAGATCTGGAATATGTTCTAAACCATATTACTCATTCAACAAGTTACAAGAATATTTTTTTAGTGGGATATAGTCTGGGAGGAAATCAAACCCTGAAATTTTTAGGTGAAACTCAAAAAAATAATGTTGTGAACAAAGCAGTGGCAATCTCTGTTCCGTGCGACTTGCAAGGTTCATCCGCAGAAATAATGAAACCAAAAAATTTTATATACCTGTACAGATTTCTAAATACTTTAAAACCTAAGTTGATCAAAAAGAATGAAATTTTTAATAGGCAAATGGATACGGATAAAATCAATCGCATAAAGAGTTTTACAGAATTCGATAATATCTATACCGCTCCCGCACATGGCTTTAAAAATGCCTTGGATTATTACAAAAGGTCCAGTAGTAAGCCCTTCATTCCTTTTATTAAAAAAAATACCCTGATCATTTCTGCTCTGGATGACCCATTTTTAAGCAAATCCTGTTTCCCTTTTGAAGAAGCTAAAAACAACCATTATGTTCATCTGGAAACACCTAATTTTGGCGGACATGTTGGCTTTAATGCTGTACTGAATTACAAAAAGGATTTCTGGCTCGAAAATAGAATTCTTCAATTTTTCAAATCGGCTTAAGCTGTTTTTTAAGACCTAGGATAGTTGAGATTATTTATATTTGTCCAAAATTCGAAGTTTGAACATTCGTTACATTTTTATTCTTTCAATCTTTTTTTCGACCCCTATCAACGGACAGTCACTGCGCAATTATTCCAACGAATTTCTGAATTTAGGAGTCGATGCGGCATCTTTTGGTATGGGGAAAGCGGTTATTGCATCTTCTTCGGATGTGAATTCTATTTATTGGAATCCTGCAGGCTTAGTAAATATAAAAGACATAGAAGGAGCTTTGATGCATGCAGAATATTTTCAAGGTATCGGAAAATATGATTTTGCTGCCTATGCGCAACCTATTGATGGTGAAAGTGCCATTGGAGTTTCTTTGATCCGTTTTGGTGTTGACGATATCCTTAATACAACCGAATTGATAGACAGCCAGGGAAATATTAATTATGATAACATCAGTCTTTTCTCTGCCGCCGATTACGCACTAACTTTGGGCTACGCAAGAAAATTGATCTTATCCGGGATCAGTTTGGGCGTCAATGGAAAAGTTGTCCACAGACAAATTGGTGATTTTGCCTCTTCTTGGGGATTTGGGCTCGATGCGGGAATGCAATACCAAACAAAAACCGATTGGAAATTCGGGTTAATGATTAGGGATATCACAACTACATTTAATGCTTGGTCTATTGATCAAGAAGAATTTGCTAAAATTCAATCTGCCATTCCGGGAGCCAATGAACAAAAACCCGAAACCATCGAACTAACAAAACCAAAGGCTCAATTGGGGGTCGCTAAAAAATTTGAATTGTTTAGAGATTTTAATTTGTTGACGGAATTTGATTTGAATATGCGATTTTATCAAACTAATGACCTTATTTCGACTTCATTTTTAAGTGTTGATCCGGCTTTTGGTTTACAAGTAGATTATTTAAATATGGTTTTTATACGTGCAGGCCTAAATAATTTTCAACAACAATTAGAATTTGACCAAAGTGAATCAATTGTTTTCGAACCGAATGTTGGAATAGGTTTTAGATATTCAGGTATCCAAATCGATTATGCATTGGCTAATATTGCTGGTTTAAACGGTACCTTGTTTTCAAATATATTTTCATTAAAGTTCGATTTAAGTTACTTTCGTTAAATGCAAAGAAAAATATTCCTTTTGATTTGTTTGAGTTGGTGGATGTCTTCATTCCCTCAGTCCGACATGCTTTCTGATGACGCAGAAATAAGTGTGATCACCTGTGGTCCTGGATCAGAATTATATTCTACTTTTGGTCATAGCGCATTTAGAATCCTCGATCGGAAACAAAATGTAGACAAGGTTTATAATTATGGTACTTTCAATTTTGCCACACCTAATTTCTATGCAAAATTTGTTAGAGGAAAACTCCTGTACGAACTGCGCGCCTATTCTTTTAGCAATTTTTTGAGGAGTTATCAGGAAGAGAACCGCTGGGTAAAAGAACAAATTCTAAACCTTGATCAAGAACAAAAACAATCGATCTACGCTTTTCTTGAAGAAAATGAAAAACCTGAAAACAGAGGTTATAAATACGATTTCTTTTATGATAATTGTTCTACCAAAATGTATCAAGTTTTGGAGCATACGTTAAAAGATCAGTTGATATTTGATAATAATTATGAACCAAACAATTTCACGCATAGAGAATTGATTCAGCAGTATTTAAATAATTTAAAATGGAGTGATTTTGGTATTGATCTGGCTTTAGGTTCTGTTATTGATCGCAAAATTTCAACAAAACAATACATGTTTTTACCTGATTATGTCTTAAAAGCGATAGATCATGTTCAGATCAAATCTCAAAACAAAGAAATTCCATTGGTTCGGCAAACAAAAGTTTTGCTTCAAAGTAGCCCGAAAATTGAAAAAAAATCTCCATTTTCACCGGTAGTTGTTTTTAGTATATTAGCCCTATTAGTCGTTTTCCTAACCTATAAAGACTATAAACATCGTATTAGGAATCGGGTTTTAGACCTGTTTATGTTTTCTATAACCGGTATACTGGGAATCCTGTTATTATTTCTATGGTTTGCAACAGACCATACGGCTACAGCGAACAACTTTAACATTCTTTGGGCCTTCGCCCCCAATTTATTTTTCATCTTCTTCCAAAATAAAAACGCAAAACTAAGTAGCTATTACATATTGACACTGCTCGTTTGTCTCGACCTCTTGGTTGTTCTTTGGCTATTTAAAGTTCAAGTATTTTCTATTGCGCTAATTCCAATACTAGGAGCACTTTATACGAGATATTTTTATTTGTGGTTTTATTATAAGAATATGTCTGGCAAAAGTTAAAAGAAAAAAAAAGACCTCTATAATAGAGGTCTTTTTTATATGATTTGATGAATTTTACTATCTCAAAGAATCGTAAATAGCTTTCATTTCTTTGTACTTGCTGTCCATCTCTGTATTTTCGTATAAACTCATTAAAGTTCTAACGATATCCATGTCATTAGGTTTAATTGCATTGGCTTTTTCATAGATTGGAATAACTTCTTTATACAATTCTACCTGCTTAGCTTTAATTTCATCATATTTCTTGAAATTACTCAAGTTTTGATTCATCTGCTCAACCAAAGCTTTATCGGCATCCAACATGGCAGAACCTAAATTAATGTAAGCGTCGGTATAATTAGGATCAATTTCTATTGCTTTTTTGTAATAACCTTTTGCTTTGTCCATATCTCCTTGCTCAGCGCTAATTACACCAAGGTTATAATAAAGAACAGGATTATTTGGATCCAAACTAATGGCTTCTTCCATCAATTTAGCAAATTCTTCTTTCTGGTCAAGTTTAATATGCAGGTTAGCTTCAGTTAAAATTAAACCGACATCTTTCGGATCAATCTTTCTTGCGTCCTGAACAGCAGCCATGGCCTTTTCTGCGTCACCCTGCTCTACGTAAGTAAAAGCGATGTTTTTAATAATTGTGGGCTTTTTAGATTCTGTATTGGTGATTTTAAAATCTGTATAGTTTTTAGATTTTTTCATCAAATCCATTTCAGATTTTGAAGCAAAAACTTCTCTCTCTTTGGTCTCGGTATTCATAGCTGAATACTCAGTGGTGATACCTGTATAACCTATGTCTTTAAGTTTTGTAAAGTAATCTAAAGCAAGGTCGTAATCTTTGTCCAAATAGGCAGCATTCGCGGCGTACTCTAAAAATACGGTATCTCTCGGACTTAATGCATAAACCTCATGAAGCTCTTTTTTTGATTTGGCATAATCACCGTTTTGGTAATCTGCAATTCCCTTTGCAGAAATATCAGATACCAACGTATTTAATTCAGTCGCAGCCATATCAGTATATTTAGATCCTTTTAAATTGTTTTCTGTCGAAACCAGATTGCTGTAAGCCGCCGCAGTCTTATCGTAATATGCTATATCGGTCTTTGCAAGACCGGCATAGGTCAAAAACTGCAAATAATAAAAATTGGCTTTTGTTTTTTCATCCATTGATCCAACCATGCCTTCTAATTGCTCAATTGCAGTTTTTGCCGAAGCATAATCGCCAGATTTGATGGCTTTATCCGCGGCTTTCAATTCATTCTTTTGGGCAAACGTTGCTAATGAAATCATCATCACTACCAACATCATAATTGTTTTTTTCATTTGATTTAATTATAGATTTTAATTTTAATAGTTTAATTCAGGCGCAAAATTACTATTTTGAATTATTCAACAGCATGATTTTCATCATTATTTGCATCATTATCAGCGTTTTTTTCTATTATTCCGTCAGCTTCCACTTCATCTTCATGGATAACTTTGGCTACCGCTGCAATTTCGTCATTATCTTTAATATTGATCAACTTGACACCCTGAGTGGCCCTACCCATTACCCGAAGATCTGAAACCGCCATACGAATGGTTAAACCTGATCTGTTGATGATCATCAAATCATCATTGTCGGTTACATTTTTAATAGAGACCAGTTTACCTGTCTTTTCAGTAATATTTATCGTCTTTACACCTTTACCTCCTCTATTGGTAATTCGGTAATCTTCCAGATTAGATCTTTTCCCATATCCTTTCTCAGAAACCACTAAGATATTATCATCCTCATTTGAAATAGATACCATGCCAACAACTTCATCATTCTTACCGGCCAAACTAATACCTCTTACACCGGAGGCATTTCTTCCCATGGGCCTTGTCTTGTTTTCTTCAAAACGAATTGCCTTACCGGACTTTACAGCGATCATGATCTGACTATTGCCATCGGTTAATTTGGCCTCCAATAATTCATCCCCATCTTTAATGGTAATGGCATTTATTCCGTTAGTTCTGGGTCTCGAATACTGTTCTAAAGAAGTTTTCTTGGTAATTCCCTTCTTCGTTACCATGATCACATAATTATTATTGACGTAATCCTCATCTTTTAAATCTTGCGTTACCACAAATGCCTTGATCTTATCGTCATTTTCCAAATTGATCAAATTCTGAATAGCTCTTCCTTTTGAGGTCTTATTTCCTTCGGGAATTTCATATACGCGCATCCAGAACACCTTGCCATTTTGTGTAAAGAACAACATATATTGGTGATTTGTCGCAATGAACAAATGTTCTAAGAAATCCTCTGATCTTGTCGCTACTCCTTTTTGCCCTCGGCCACCTCTATTTTGAACTTTATATTCGGTCAGATCGGTTCTTTTTATATATCCGGCATGAGAAATAGTGACTACTACATTATGATCAGGAATAATGTCTTCTATGCTTAAATCACCGCCTGAGTACTCAATATTGGTTCTTCTATCATCTCCATATTTTTGCTTGATCTCGAGTAGTTCCTCTTTAATTATGGTCATTCTTCTTTCTTTACTGGCGAGAATATCTCTCAAATCAGCAATTAACTTAACGATGTCATCATATTCAGAGCGCAATTTCTCTTGTTCCAAACCGGTCAATTGTCTCAATCTCATTTCAACAATGGCACGAGCTTGCTTATCTGACAATTGAAAACGCTCCATCAATTTTTCTCTGGCTTCCTCTGCATTGCTGGAAGCTTTGATCAGTTCAATGACTTCATCTATATTATCGGATGCAATAATTAATCCTTCCAAGATATGAGCCCTGTCCTCTGCTTTAGCTAATTCAAATTGAGTCCGCCTCACCACTACCTCATGTCTGTGGTCCACAAAATGAACAATAAGATCTTTAAGGTTCAACAATTGAGGTTTACCCTTTACCAGAGCAATGTTATTAACACTAAATGAGGTTTGTAGTGCAGTGTATTTAAATAATTTATTTAATACAATATTCGGAATAGCATCCTTTTTAAGAACATAAACCAACCTTCTTCCCTGTCTGCTCGTTTCATCTCTTACATTGGCGATCCCTTCTATCTTTTTATCATTGATCAGATCTGCTGTCTTTTTCAATAATTCCGATCCATTTACCTGGTAAGGTAATTCCGTGACAATGATGCATTCTCTTCCGTTCACTTCTTCAAAATGCGATTTTGCCCTGATCACTACCCTGCCGCGACCTGTCATAAATGCGTCTTTAACACCTTCATAACCATAAATAGTTCCACCGGTTGGAAAATCAGGTGCTTTGATATACTCCATTAAACCTGTGACATCAATGGCATTATCATCTATATAAGCAACAGTTCCATCAATCACTTCCGATAAATTATGAGGAGCCATATTGGTTGCCATACCCACCGCAATACCCGAAGCGCCATTTACCAATAAACTGGGTACTCTTGTAGGTAAAACGGTTGGCTCGTTTAATGTATCGTCAAAATTCAATCTGTGATCAACTGTATCCTTATCAATATCAGCCAACATCTCTTCCGAGATCTTTTTCATTCTTACCTCAGTGTAACGCATAGCAGCCGGACTATCTCCATCGGGTGAACCGAAATTACCTTGTCCATCTACCATTTCATAACGCATACTCCAATCTTGAGCCATCCTAACCATGGCATCATAAACGGAAGTGTCACCATGTGGATGATACTTTCCCAGAACCTCCCCAACAACCCTGGCCGATTTCTTGTGTGCACCTGTGGCTTTAATCCCTAATTCGTGCATTCCAAATAAAACTCTTCTATGAACAGGTTTTAAACCGTCTCGCACATCCGGCAATGCTCTTGAAACAATAACAGACATTGAATAATCAATGTACGCCGACTTCATTTCTTCCTCTATATTGATAGGGATTATCTTATCGTTTTCCTCCATACGTCAATTTTGAATATTTTATTTTTTTTTACAAAGGAGCAATATACAACTAATCTATATTTTATAAGGCTTGGAAGCCCATTTTCTTCCCATAATTTATCAACAAACAAGTACACTTATTTACTTGTTGGTAAGTGGGTTACCAATTTGTTAATAGCTCTGCATAAGTTTTGTAAGGAATTAACCGAAAAAACTACTAAATTTACATCATTAATACCTTAAAAATGGACGATAATTTTTCACCGAAAGTAAAGGATGTCATCGCATATAGCAAGGAAGAAGCACTGCGTTTAGGACATGACTTTATTGGTACAGAACATTTGATGTTAGGATTGTTGCGCAAAGCCAATGGAGAAGCATACGATATTTTGAGTTCATTCGATATAAATTTTTCGAATTTAAGAAGGAAAATTGAAGCCTTACATCCCATATCCAATATTGAAAATATCGATAACAAAAAGAGCCTTCACCTGACAAAACAAGCAGAAAAAGCACTTAAAAGCACTTTTTTAGAAGCTAAATTGTTTAAAAGCGACAGCATTAGTACGGCTCATTTATTGTTGTGTATTCTTCGCAACGAGAATGACCCTACAACTAAAATTCTAAATAATTTTGATATTTTCTACGATGATGTAAAAGAAGTTTTTCAAGAAATGTATATAGATTCAGAAAAAAGCGAGACACCCAAAGCCGAAATACCTCAAGAGGACTTCAATGATCCAAAAAAGAACCCCTTTGAAGGATCTGCCAAAGGTAAAGTCGATAAAAAAACCAAAACACCTGTTTTAGATAATTTTGGAAGAGACCTTACTTACCTGGCAGAAATTGGCAAGTTAGACCCTGTAGTTGGCAGAAAAAATGAAATTGAAAGGATTTCCCAAATTCTTAGTCGACGTAAAAAGAATAATCCCATTTTAATCGGTGAACCTGGTGTAGGTAAATCAGCCATAGCTGAAGGATTAGCCTTGAGAATTATCCAAAGAAGAGTTTCACGAATTTTATTCAATAAAAGAATCGTTCAATTGGATCTGGCCAGCTTGGTTGCTGGTACAAAATACCGCGGTCAGTTTGAAGAAAGGATGAAGGCCCTCATGAATGAACTTGAAAAGAATGATGATATCATTTTATTCATTGATGAAATTCATACCATCGTGGGTGCAGGAGGTGCAACTGGTTCTCTGGATGCCTCTAATATGTTTAAACCGGCTCTGGCCAGAGGTGAGATTCAATGTATTGGTGCTACAACTTTAGATGAATACAGGCAGCATATAGAAAAAGATGGCGCATTGGAAAGAAGATTTCAAAAAGTAATGGTCGAACCGACTTCCGTTGAAGAAACCATTGAAATCTTGCATAATATCAAGAATAAATATGAAGATCACCATAGTGTAACTTTTACAGATGATGCCATAAAGGCCTGCGTCACATTGACGAGCAGGTATATGACCGACAGATATTTGCCTGACAAGGCGATTGATGCTTTGGATGAGGCGGGTTCCAGAATTCATATCACCAATATTGTTGTTCCAAAACAGATATTAGAGCTCGAGAAAAAGTTGGAAGAAGTGACAGAATTGAAAAACTCTGTGGTTAAAAGTCAAAAATACGAAGAAGCGGCGAAATTGCGTGATGACGAAAAACGCCTGGAGAAAGAACTTGAATTAGCCCAACAAGATTGGGAACTGCAATCAAAACTGCAAAGAGAAATTGTAACTGAAGATAATGTAGCCGAAGTTGTGAGTATGATGACGGGTATCCCTGTGAACAGAATTGCCGAGGCTGAAAGTAAAAGACTCAAAGACCTTCCGGAATCGATCAAAGGAAAAATCATCGGTCAGGATGAAGCAGTTGCTAAAGTTGTTAAATCAATTCAAAGAAATCGGGTTGGACTAAAAGATCCGAACAAACCCATAGGTTCCTTTATATTTTTAGGACAAACCGGTGTAGGTAAAACACAATTGGCTAAAGTTTTGGCACAAGAGTTATTTGACACCCAAGATGCCTTGGTCAGAATAGATATGAGCGAATACATGGAGAAATTTGCTATTTCCAGATTAATTGGAGCTCCTCCAGGCTATGTAGGTTACGAAGAAGGCGGTCAACTTACCGAGAAAATCAGAAGAAAACCATATGCTGTAGTGCTTCTCGATGAAATAGAAAAAGCACATCCGGACGTTTTTAATATGATGCTTCAAATTTTGGATGACGGCTATATTACAGACAGTCTGGGCAGAAAAGTTGACTTTAGACATACGGTTATTATCATGACATCCAATATAGGTTCTAGGCAATTAAAAGATTTCGGTCAAGGTGTAGGTTTTGGAACAGCTTCTAAAAAATCTCAAGCCGATGCAAATGCAAAAAGTGTCATCGAAAATGCACTAAAAAAGTCTTTTGCTCCTGAATTTTTGAATAGAATCGATGATATCATTGTGTTCAATCCATTAGAAAAAGAAGATATTGATAAAATTATCAATATTGAATTGGCAAAATTATTGGAACGCATTGTAGGTCTTGGTTATAAAATTGACTTATCTGATAAGGCGAGGGATTTTATTGCGGAAAAAGGTTTCGACAAGCAGTACGGTGCAAGACCTTTAAAAAGAGCGATTCAAAAATACGTCGAAGACCCATTGGCCGAAGAGATTGTCAATTCTTCACTCGAAGAAAATGACGAAATTTTAATGGACTATAAAGAAGGAAGTGATCAATTAAAAATTGAAGTCAAAAAAAAGAAGAAATCTGCTGATAAAAAGGCCGATAAAGAATAATAGATAAAAGATCCATCTGAAAATGATGGATTTTTTATTTCACTAAACAATTCATCATCCAATGAATTTTTTCTATTTGTTCGATATTTTAGGTACAGCCGCTTTTGCCGTTTCAGGAGCCTCATTTGCCATGGAAAAAAAAATGGATCCCTTTGGCGTACTGATCATTGGTTTTGTGACTGCCATCGGTGGTGGAACTTTAAGAGATATTCTGGTAGGTCAAGAACCTGTAAGCTGGATGACTAATATGCCCTATATTTATACGATCCTCATTTCTGTGATACTTGCCATCGTTTTTAGAAAAAAGATCGGAAAACTCAGTAAATCTCTTTTTTTGTTCGACACCATCGGTTTGGGAATTTTTACCATTACCGGAACCGAAATTGGCATGCAGCATAATTTTAATCCAATCATTTCAATTTCTTTAGGAATGATGTCGGCTACATTTGGAGGTGTTATCAGAGATACCCTTTGTAATGAAATCCCTCTGATTTTTCATAAAGAAATTTATGCTACGGCCTGTATCATGGGTGCCATAACTTATTTGATCATTCAACCCTTAAAATTGCCAATGGAGATAAATTTTATGATTACCATAGCCATTGTAATTACCATTAGAATTCTGGCGGTAGTCTTTAAATGGAGTTTACCGAGTTTCTACAAACAATAAAACCGCACTTTTGCGCGGTTTTATATGACGTCCGGTATTAATTTTAAAGTTTGGCTAAACCCTCTTCTACAATTTTGATCATATCAGCTTTATTGGAGTACTGAGAGGCTTGCTTGACGCCTAATATTTGATTCAATACTTGGCGTGCCATTTGATCTGCCCCGTAGTCTTTATACTTTATACCCATATCCACAAAACTATCGACCAAGTTTTGTGTAGCTTTTTCATTAGAGCTGTTAACAATCCATTGAAACCCTTCTTTATATATGTTCTGCGTTTGCTTGTCATCTGTAAAAAACATTCCTTCGATCAGGTTATTTGCTACAAATGGCATCTGCTCATCATTTTTGATTTGAATGTAAATAGGAATCAATGCCTCTTTTAAATATTTCCTGTTTTTATCAGTTACCACACTTTGTAAACTGTTCAATCCGAGTTGGGGATCTAAAGCAAAAAGAGCACTCAATGCAGCACTCTGGACTGAATAAGACTGACTTTTTAAGGCTTCGTTATATAAGTTTTTATATTGTTCATCTTTGGTAATCGATAATTTTTCAATCGCTGCCGCACGAACTAATGTTTTAGGATCTTCTTTGGCCAATTTTTCAATTTTTCCGATGGCTTCACCTGCATCAGATCTGGATATATCAATCTTATCGATGGCTAAAATTCTTAAACCGTAATAAGGATCATGTAATGCCTTGGTCATCGTTGTCAAGGCAATTTTATCTCCCTGATGTTCACCTAAATGTTCTATCGCTTCTCTCCTGTCTTCATATTTTGTGGCATGGAGATATTGATATACATAATTTTCTGTTGTCTTCGCATCATTAATTTCCGCCAACAGTATGCGGTCAGAATCTATATTTACTAAGTCCGGTTTCTTATTGTATTTAAAAGAAAACGCTTGTTCTTTTTTATCTATCCAAACAGGATATGTTTTTGGTTTTCCCCCCTCATACACCTGAATCGTTAAAGGGAATTCAAATACGCCCTCTTGGGTTTGATTAATGCTCACAGCCACCAATTTACTATTATCATTATAATCGTATTTCACTTCCAATTTTGGATGACCGTTATTAAAATACCATTGGTTAAAAAACCAATTTAAGTCTTTTCCACTCACTTTCTCCATTGCCAATCTCAACTGATGTGCTTCACCTGTACCATACGCATTATCAGTAAGGTATTGCTTTATTCCTGCCCTAAACGCATCATTTCCGAGATAGCTCCTCAACATATGTAAAATAGTTCCTCCCTTATTATAAGAAACAGCATCAAACATATCTTCTCTGCTGTCATAATAAAACCTTACCAGATCTTTTAATTCATTTCCTCCGGCCAAATAACCTTGAATTTCATCATGTCTGTGCGCATCTGCTTCATCTTTGCCATACTTATGCTCGATCCACAAATACTCCCCATAATTGGCAAAAGACTCATTAACCGTTAAATTACTCCAGCTCTCAGCCGTGACATAATCTCCAAACCAATGGTGAAATAATTCATGAGCGATGACATATTCCCATGAATTCTCATCTATCAATTGCCCCGGCACTTGCTGGGCGTTTTCGGCATGCAGCACAGCTGTTGTGTTCTCCATGGCTCCACTTACATAATCTCTGGCCACCATTTGTGAATATTTGGGCCACATATAGTCTATTCCGGTATAGTTCGAATAGAAATCTATCATTTCAGGAGTTAAACCAAAAATATCTTTCGCATAGGCTTCGAATTCCGGTTCAACATAATAATCTACATCAATATTTTTCCATTTATCTTTTACCACACTATACTCCCCAACACCCATAAAAAACAAATAGGGAGCATGTTTTTGGTCCAATTTCCAATAATCAGTTCTCGTGCCGTCACCGTTTTTTGTCTGCTCCACCAATAAACCGTTAGAAAGTGTCACATAATTTTCAGGCACTTTAATATAGATTTCTTGACTCGTTTTTTGATTTGGGCTGTCAATTGTTGGAAACCAGCAACTGTTCGATTCAGTCTCACCTTGTGTCCAAATCTGAGTAGGTTTTTCTGCATCCTGTTGGTCAGGATCAATAAAATATAGACCTTTGGCATCATTGATCGCAGCACTTCCTTCTTGCTTTACTTCCTCGGGCCGGGCAGTATATTTAATATAAATGGAATACTCAACATCTTTTGAGTATGTTCTGCCCAAATTTACCACTAACTTATTATCCTTATATTCATAGGTCAAAGGTTTTCCATTTTGCGACACCTCATGTATGAGCATGGCCTTGGCATCTAAGGTCAAAGTGGAAGTAGGATAAAAATGAGGAGTTAATGTGAGCCATGCTTCTCCAAGTAATTGTCTTTTAGCAAAATCAAAACTTACATTTAATTTGGTATGTACCAAATTGTTTTCTTTTTCTCTTTCGCCACGGTAACTCACACCAAGGTTTTCAACCTCCTGTGCACTCATTTGTACTAAGCTGATAAAGAGGGCAATTATTCCTAGTTTAAAATTCATCTTATGTCTGTTAAATTGAACGGTAGCAAATATAAAATTTTATATAAATATCTTAGATGCAATTTGTTCAAATAAAAAAAGGCCCCAAACCTGTAAGATTTGAGGCCTTCCAAAACCATTTTTTTATTCAATAAATCCTTTAATCTGAGTAAATACGGGATTGTCTTTATCCATCTGATCAAAATCCTTTAACAAGGCCATTATTTTACGTGGTTCCATATGGTCCCCTAAAACCCTTGCCAAACCAAAACCTTCATGGTCATTCGATGCAAAAATCACAAATTCATCTACCGTATCCTCATCACCTTTGTAAACTACCCTGATCTGGGTTCCTTCATGATTGGCTCTCATTAATTCATTTAAATTTTTGTTCCTTAGCACTTGTAAAACCTCTCCTTTTTCTTCCTCAAAATCTCCTTGATTTTCTTCAGTTAATTTAAACATCAATAAATTGACCTTTTTGATGGATTTTAAGGTTTGTATGTTTTCCTCACTCGCACCCTCCTTCAGTGTAACGATACTGGTCGGCACGTCTAAACTCAAAAAATTATTATTTTCTTGCTTACTTACAAAGTACTTTTGTAAACTTGGTCCACTGCTGCATGCGCTGAGCATCACCGCAGCAATTGCTAAAATGATATATATCCTCTTCATCTCTTAGTTTTTACTGGCCTTTTCTAAATGCTCTCCTCCTGGTAAATCCATTTTCTCAGTAAGCTTCGAAATCTGTTTCAGATCTATGTTACCTGTAAGAGATATGATCACTGATTCTCCCGAATTAACATCTGCACTTTTGACGAACATAAATAGTTCTTTTACAAAATCCTCATTTTTACCTTGTTTCACATAAATATTTACCCGATCATCTCCGTCTTTTACGCGCATTAACTCTTCCAAGTTGGCTGTCTTCAAATATTTATCTACCTCACCAGACATTTGTGTGGCAACACTTTTATCTTCAGTGGCAAAAACTTTTAATGTTTCTATATTCTTGATGAGATCTAAATATTCTTCATCAGACTCTGAACCAATTTTACTCATTAATGAGAATGCTTTTTGATTCACTATGACCGAAGTCACACCTTCAATGTCCTCAAATTTATCGAATTGAGATTGTGCAAATACCGCTGTACTCAATCCTATCGAGAACAAAACGTAAAATAAAATTGACTTTTTCATATTCTTTGTGTTTAGTTTTTTATTCATTCTTAAATAACTTATTCTGGGTTTCTTCATAATAATTCAATTGTGCTATCGCTCTATTCCCCTTATTTAAATTTTGGGAAATTAATTGTAAGGCTTCCTGTGTTTTGGCAAAAGCTTCTCTAGCAGCCATTTCTTGATTGTGTTGGTATTGCTGATAAGAAAAAACACTGACCATAATTAAAAAGGAAGCGGCAATCGAAATAAATTTCATATTTAACCTTCTTTCTGCGGGTAACTCAATCTTTTTAATTGATTTAACCCTTGGTTCTTCTTTAAAGAATTGGAAATAGGATCTATACTCAGTTAGATGTTCGGCAATTTCATCTCCGGAAAAATATTCTTTTAATTGTCTTTCTTCTGCTAAAGTAGTTTCGGCTTCGAAATATTTTTCTAGTAATTTTTCTATGTTACCTGATTCCATAGGATTCTTTTTTTAAAAATTTTTCTCTTAAAGTTTTTCTTGCCCTCGACAGATTCACCCGAATTGCTGTGGCTTCCATTTGCATAATTTCTTCTATTTCATGAAATTCATAATTTTCAACATCTCTTAATTGAACAATCATTCTTTGTTTTTCGGGCAAATCATTCATTAATCTCTTCATGATGCTCGCCTGGTCCTTCCATTCTACATCTCCTTGTACTGAAACATCACCGGCATAATTACTGTGAACCAATGATAAATTTGACGCTCTTTTTGATTTTAACTGATCTAAACAATAGTTCTTTGTCATCGTCATCGCATAAGCTTCAATATTTTTATACTCACCGAGATTGGCTTTTGATTTCCAAAGTTTCAGATACAACTCTTGAGTAGCGTCTTCAGCTTCATCTGTTGAAACCAAAAGTCGTTTCGCCAAACGATAAACCTTATCTTTAAAGGGCATTACTTTATCTAAAAATTCCTTTTGGTTCATTGTAATGATTTCCAAATCTATCGACTTATACACTATCGACGAATATGTATCAAAAATGTTACATGGCACAATTTATGCTAAACTATTTTTTTAAATTTGGCAATTAAAATAAAATTATATGACGAGTAAGATAAAACTTTTAGCATCGGTTTATTTATTAATTGTTGGTTTACTCCTCACGAGCTGTGGGGGTGATGACGATGATCCTACAGTGATAGAACCGCCGATTGCACAAAAAAATACCGAAATTCAAGATTTTATTTGGCAGGGTATGAATGAAATTTACTATTGGCAAGGAGATGTTCCCAACTTGGCAGATAATAAATTTGCAACCCAATCAGCCTATAAGACATTTTTAGAATCAATTGATGATCCTACAGATTTTTTTAACAGCCTTATATACCAACCGGGCGTTGTGGATCGTTTTAGTTGGATCGTTGATGATTATATTGAACTGGAAAATTCTTTTCAAGGAATTTCAACAACCGATGGAATTAAATTTGGGGTTGCAGCCTATGGTGCTGAAGGAGTGTTTGGTTTTGTGAGATATATTTTACCGGGATCTGACGCGAGCAATAAAGAAATCAAAAGGGGTGACCTCTTTACTCACGTAAATGGAATAGCCTTAAATCGATCGAATTATATTGAGCTGCTCTATGAGTCAAATAGTGATAAACATACACTGAGTTTGGCAAAATTAGAGAACAATACCATCGTACCCACCGGTGTTGATGTTGAGCTGAATAAATCTGTTCTTACTGAAAATCCAGTGTACATTACTAAATCTTTTGTGATAGACGGAAAAAAAATTGGCTATATCATGTATAACCGTTTTAATGATGATTTTGACGATGAAATGAATGCGGCATTTGGTGAATTAAAAGCGGAGGGAATTACAGATCTTGTACTTGATTTTAGATATAACCCCGGGGGTTCAGTCAACACGGCTGTATCCATCTCAAGTATGATTACAGGACAATTTAAAGGAGAAGTATTGTTGAAAGAAAAATGGAATAGAAAATACCAAAGCTATTTTGAATCAAATAGTCCTGAATTTTTGATTTCAAAATTTAATGACAAATTACAAAATGGTAACTTGATCAATAGTTTAGGGTTGACCAGTTTATACATTTTGACAACCAGAAATACAGCCTCTGCCAGTGAATTGATCATAAACGGGCTAAAACCGTATATCAATGTAAAATTGATAGGAGAAACTACTTATGGTAAATCAGTTGCTTCAGTTACACTTTACGATTCTAACAACTTTGGAAGAGAAGGCGCTAATCCGAATCACAAATATGCTATGCAACCTATTGTATTAGAAACAAGAAATAAATTAGATGAAAATGATATCGACGGTTTTGATCCCGATTTTCAACTTTCTGAAGATATTGCCAATATGGGAGTTTTAGGGGATCCTGAGGAGCCTTTATTGCAAGCGGCAATTAATATGATTACCGGAAGAGCCATGAAATTTGATGCACAAAAAATAAAATTTGAAAGTGACCTGATCGATGCTGAAGTCATTCCAAATTACCGTAATGATATGTACTTGAAATTAGATACCGAAGATTTGTCTAAGCATTTTTCAAGGACGCCATTATCAGTAAATTAAATTATGCGGATAGATAAATATTTATGGTGTATCCGCTTTTACAAAACCAGGACCATCGCTACGGAGGCATGTAAAAAAAATCATGTGCGTATCGATGGTTCTCCTTTAAAACCTTCCAAAGATATTTTTGGTGGAGAAATATTGACCATTCGCCATAATCAGATCAATTATATCATAGAGGTTTTGGAACTTCCTCAAAACCGTGTAGGCGCAAAAATTGTTGATTTATATCGTAAAGATCTCACGCCGGCCTCGGCTTTTGAAAATAAGGAGACGCTGAAATTGGCTCAAGACTATTATAGAAAAAAAGGCGTGGGTAGACCTACCAAAAAAGATCGAAGAGATTTAGAAGATTTTATAGAAGACAATGGATCTAAATGAGGTAAAAGATTTTTGGGAATCGAAATATCGCAATGGTCAAACCGGTTGGGATATCGGCTTTGTTTCCTTGCCAATGAAGAATTATATAGACCAGCTGAAGAATAAAAACATCGACATTTTAATACCCGGCGCAGGAAGAGCCTACGAGGGAGAATACCTCCTCAACCAAGGATTTTTAAATGTGAATGTGCTGGATATTGCTGAAGAACCACTTCATGAGTTTAAAAAACGTGTACCTCATTTTATAAAGGACCAATTGTACTGCGAAAATTTTTTTTCGCATAACAAACAATACGATCTCATTCTTGAGCAAACTTTTTTTTGCGCAATAGATCCTGTTTTGAGAGAAGATTATGTTAAAAAGTCTCATGCTCTGCTGAAAAGTAATGGAAAAATGGCAGGTTTATTGTTTGATTTTCCGCTTACTGAAGAAGGTCCGCCCTATGGAGGATCTTTAGATCACTATATTGAACTTTTTGAACCCTATTTCCATTTAAATGTCTTAGAAAAGAGTTATAATTCTATTAAACCTAGATCGGGAAGAGAACTTTTTTTTATCTTTGAGAAGAAAAATTAAGCACTTCTATGTCGAGATCTGTCATACTTACCAATGAAGAAATTACCTTTAAAATAAGACGAATCGCCTATCAAATCTATGAATCGAATATAGAGGAAAAGGAAATTATCATTGCCGGAATTAGTGACAATGGATTTTTACTTGCAAAAAAAATTGTAAAAGTACTTCAGAATATATCTCCCATTGATATTGTACTTTGTGATGTAGTTGTGAATAAAAAGAATCCCCTTGACGAAATTAGAACAAGTTTAAAACCGAGCGAGTATGAAAACAGGTCGGTTGTTTTGGTCGACGACGTACTTAACTCCGGTGCTTCATTGATCTATGCGGTGAGACACTTTTTAAATGTGCCGCTAAAAAAATTCAAAACTGCGGTTTTGGTAAATCGTAATCACAAAAAATATCCCGTAAAAGCTGATTTTAAGGGAATTTCTTTGTCTACGTCTATCCAGGAACATATCACAGTTGAATTCAATAAAAACAGTGCAATCGCCTATTTAGATTAAAAGGCTAATTTCTTTGACGATCTCTTCCACTGATTTTTGATCGATCGAAATAATGATATTCGACTGCTCATAAAAATTACGCCTTTCAAACAGGTGTTTAGCCACAAATTCCGTAAGATTTTCTTTATCTAATGAGGCAATAAGTGGCCTTTTATTTTGTTCATTTTCTAATCTCGACACTAAAGTTGGGATAGACCCTCTTAAATATACGCTTTGACTATGGTCTGTAATGAGCTTCATATTATGTCCATAACATGGAGTCCCACCACCTAAAGCCAGCACCAAATTATCCTTTTCCTTCAAAATTTTCTCCAAATAGAAACTTTCCTTCTTTCTAAAATAGATCTCACCTTGTACCGAAAAAATCTCTGATATACTTCTATTCTCCTGCTCAACAATAAAATCATCTAAATCTAAAGCCTCAAATTGTAAACTTTTTGCGAGTTCTCGAGATATAGTCGACTTACCGCAACCCATATACCCTATCAATGTAATGATACCCATACTTAAATGATTGTTGATTTATAATGCTAATAAATTGATTTTTAGTGTCCTAATCGTGAGTGCAAATATCTCGAAAAATTAATTAAAATAATTCTTGTGAAATAAAATAATGATGGTATATTTGCAACCGAATTTATAAAGACCTGGTAGCTCAGTTGGTAGAGCACATCCCTTTTAAGGATGGGGTCCTGGGTTCGAGCCCCAGC
>CAZWAN010000044.1:0-22203 GCA_964631875.1 uncultured Flavobacteriaceae bacterium | reverse complement strand
AGTGAAAAATATAAGTTTATTACAAAAAAAAATTGCCGCAGCGGCGGGATTTTTTTAATTCATATGTGATCGCGAAAGGATTATTGACGTGATCCTTTCGATCCCATTTAGAGAATAAAAAAAATCTGATATCAGTCCGGCAACAGATTCGTTCTAATTTTTTATCGTTGCTTACGCAACTGAAGTTTCTACATTTAACTGGATTATTTTCATGATCCTTTCGATCCCATTTAGAGAATAAAAAAAATCCGATATCCGCCTGACGACGGATAGATTTTTTATTTGTCGAAATCTTAAGCAATTGAACTTGCTAGGTTTTCTCCAAATAAAAAAACCCGCTGTTGCGGGATTTTTTTTAATTCATTTGTGATCGCGAAAGGATTCGAACCTTTGACCGTCTGCTTAGAAGGCAGATGCTCTATCCAGCTGAGCTACGCGACCTCCAAATTTATCAGGTACGAAACCTCAAAATTTATTTTTATTGTCGGGGTGGCAGGATTCGAACCTGCGACCTCCTGCTCCCAAAGCAGGCGCGATAACCGGGCTACGCTACACCCCGTAAAAACGGATGACAATATTTCACTGCGGAGAGACAGGGATTCGAACCCTGGCAACGGTTACCCGTTGACAGATTAGCAATCTGCTCCATTACCACTCTGGCACCTCTCCTCAACAATCTGAAATTGCGGTTGCAAATGTAACAAAATTAGGAGCTATTCAAAGCAAAAAATTGATTTTTTTTTGAAAAAAAAATAAGTATCACAATAACAAGAGATTAATCATCTAATAAATTTAGCTATAAATCCTATTTATTAGAAATTGATTTAATTTTATAATTATATTTGCTTTTATAATTCAACATAACTAAATTTTAATCAAATGAAAAAATATTATGCTTTTACTGCTTTCTTAATCATCATCTTATTGTCCAGTTGCTCTGCGGTGAGTGTGACAGATTCATGGAAGGATGACAATATGTCTGCCCTAAAAAATGAAAATATACTGGTTATTGGTAAAACTGATGATGCGGTGGGGCGTCAGCGATTTGAGCAAGAAATTGCTAATGCATTAAGGGCAGAGGGTTACAAGGCAACGGAAAGTTATAAGAAATTTCCTTCTACGCTTCATAATGTGAAAAGAACAGATGCCGAGATCGAGCAAATTGTAACTATGTTCAAAGCAGAAGGTTTTAATGCGGTCTGTTTAACGGTATTGAGAGATATGAGTCAAGAGATTGTTTCTTCTCAGACGGGCGGTTATACGACCGGTGGTTATTATCCTAGTTATTACGGTGGGTATTATGGTGGTTTCGGAGGTTATTATGGTAGTGTCTATTCTCCTTATGGTTATGGCTACGGAGGAACTTATGTCCCTGCTGAAACCAGAACGTATACGTCAAAAACTTATAAAGTAGAGACTACTTTTTACGATTTAACGAGAGAGCCGGGGAGACAATTGGTCGGTGTAGTAAGTGTAGATATTACTGATCCTTCAAATGTACAAAAAGTTGCACCTGATTATGCAGCAGCAATTGTCAAAAAAATTAAATAAGTATATCAGATTTCATGAATTAAAAGACCGGATCTACCGGTCTTTTTTATTTCTTATATTTAGGTCAATCAAACCAAAATCATGCGCAATTATTTTTTTATCGTTTTTGGGTTTCTCGCATACTATGGCTTTGCACAAGATCGTTTTTTAACAGTTGAATCAAAGGATAGTGTATTTGGGCTACCAAAATATCGAAGCAGTCTTGGAGCTAACTTGAAACTGAACGGTTATTTCGACGTATTTGGCGGATTAAATGATTCCGAAACTTTTAATGTAGGTAATATAAAAGTATTGGGGGATCACGATGACAATAGCAGTCTTAATTTTGATCTTTACCAGACTCAAATCAAATGGGAAACGAGTTATATTACAAAGAAAGGTGAAAAAATTATTGGCGTTGTCGAAGGGGATTTTTGGGGTGGAAATGGTCATTTCAGATTGAGAAAGGCATATGTTCAATCAACTCACTGGCAAATAGGTCAAAATTGGAATGCTTTCGGTGATGAATATCTTTGGCCAAATATAATGGAGTGGGAAGGACCTCCCTCCGGAATTTGGATAAGAACGCCTCATATTAAATTTTTCAATCATTTCAGAGATCCGCGTTGGGAATATGAAATAAGTTTGGAGGCTCCCATCAACGATTATGTTCAATTTGACGAATTGGAACCTCAGTTAGAAGAAATTGATCAGGTAACACCAGACGTGGTTTTTGCCCTTAAAAGGAAAGCTGATTGGGGGCACCTCAGACTATCAGGAATTTTTAGAAGTATTCGTTATAAATACCTGGATGAATTGGATAATTTTTATGGTTACGGTTTGTCCTTAACGGGAATTCATTTTCAAAATCGAAATAATTTTCAATTTCAACTGGTCACGGGAAAAGGTATTACAGCTTATATGGCAACCTTAGGAGGCAATGGATATGACGGTTATCCTGATGTCAACAAGGATTTAAGTGCAACACCTTCTATTGGAGGATGGACTTCATATGAATATTTTCTTACTGAGCAATTACACACAAATTTTGTTTTTGGATTCACAAGGTTTTTTTTTGACGATGCCGAGAGAAATATTATTGGTACACCAACCCTCAATTCTGAAACGATTATTTCGGGCGATTATGATCAATTACATTATTATGGTATAGTCAATTTGATGTATGACATTTTTGATCAGCGTATGACAGTAGGTTTAGAAATGGATTATGGTGTAAAACAAATCAAGTACGAAGGATTTGTTAATGATACTTATATTGATGAACAAAAGAGCGGTGACGCCATGCGAATTAGTTTTGGTTTCATGTTCTATTTCTGACATTATTTGTAAATTACACCCACAATCTTCATTTAAATTGCATGATCCGATTCCTTTTCTCGCTTTCTGTCATAAGTCTTTTCGTAGCTAGTTGTCAACAAAAAAATGAAATCTATACCTCAGTTGATGAGCGTTCATTTGTTTCAAAGTACAGAGACGGGTATGTTGGTGATGAAAATTGCAAATCTTGTCATGAAACGGCCTATAAAGATTGGAAAGGGTCACACCATGACCTAGCAATGCAGGAAGCAAGTGCTAAAACGGTTCTGGGTGATTTTAACAATATATCTGTTTCTTTGGATGGAGTGGATTACCGACTTTACAAAAATGGAGAGAAGTTTATGGTTGATGTAAAGGAGATTGATCAAAGTGAAAAGACCTATGAAATTAAATATACCTTTGGTATTACTCCACTTCAACAGTATCTAATCGATTTTGATAAAGGAAAAAAGCAAGCACTTCGATTGAGTTGGGATACACTTGAGAATAAGTGGTTTCATCAATATGCGGATGATCAAATTCAACCGAATGATTGGTTACACTGGTCTAGGGGTGGGCAAAATTGGAATACGATGTGTGCCGAATGTCATTCAACAAATCTTAAAAAAAATTATGATGTGGTAAAGGATTCTTTCCGCACTAGCTATTCTATGATCAATGTAAATTGTGAAAGTTGTCATGGGCCGGGAGAGAAGCATTTGCTTTGGGCAGAAAAGAAGGACAGTACTTTATCATCACACACTTTTATCGGAACCAATCAAGCAGAACAAATTAAACAATGCGGTCCTTGTCATTCTCGAAGAGTAAAGCTCACAGAAAATTTCACTCCTGGAATGGAGTACGATGAACAATTTATGTTGCAAACCATCATTCCCGAATATTATTTTGCTGACGGTCAGATCGATGAAGAGGACTATGTATTAGGTTCCTTCATGCAAAGTAAGATGTTTATGAACGGAATAAAATGTTCCGATTGTCATAACCCTCATTCCATGAAGTTGAAATTTGAAGGAAATAAATTGTGCTTACAATGTCATATTCCTGAAAAATATGATTCTAAAAACCACCATTTTCATGAAATGAATACAGAAGCGAGCAAATGTATCAATTGCCATATGACGGGAAAATACTATATGGGAAATGATTTCCGAAGAGATCATAGCTTTAGAAATCCCAGACCAGATCAAAGTATAGAATTTGGAACCCCAAATGCCTGTACAGAATGCCATAAAGACAAGAGCGATACTTGGGCGAGTAAAAGTATTGTTCAATGGTATGGACCAGAAAGATTAGATCATTTTTCAGATTATTTGGTTTTGTCAACAAAAGAGAATATCAGTATTTCTGAAAAGGAAAGAGTCCACAGTTTTATTTTAAATCTTAAATACCCCTCTATAACCAGGGCAACAGCCTTAGAGAATTTAACGATGATTAGTGAAGCAGATTTAAAGAATGTATTGGAGGCTTCACGAGATTCTTCCTCTTTAATTCGGTTTAAAGCTGCCCAAAAATTATTGAATCTTCCGCCTCAGGAGCGAATAAGTGTAGGTCTTGAAATGATGAGGGATCCCTCAAAATTGGTAAGGTTAGGCGCAGCCCAATTATTATTGGGATTTGACGTGAATCAACTCAACGAATCAGATAAGGCTCAGGTCGATCATTTGATAAAGGATTACGAAAAATTTTTATATGCCAATGCAGATTTTGCTGTAGGCAATTTAAATTTGGGGGATTATTTTATGCAAATCAACGATCCGGTCAATGCCATAAAGAGTTATCAAAAGGCGCTTAAAAAGGATAGCCTTTTGTTTCCTGCCTATACAAATCTCGCCACAGCATTAAATCAAACAGGAAAAAATCAGGAAGCATTAAAGACACTGAATACCTTGATTAAATATTATCCAGATAATGGACGTGCTTATTATTTACGTGCATTGTTATACTTTGAATTACAAAAAAATGAGGAAGCCATAAAAGATCTGAAAAAAGTAATCGGTATTGATAGCAAAGACAGCAGAGCAAGGTACAATTTAGCTACCTATTATTATCAAAACTCAGATTATGTCAATGCTGAAAAATATATTCAACAAGCTTTAGCATTAGAACCTGACAATCGTGATTACAATTATCTTCTAGCGCTCATTTACAGAGATTCTGGACGAGCCAGAAAAAGTCAGGAGTTAATGCAAAAATTAAATCGAACAAATATTTAGCAGCCTAATCAAACTCACTTACAAACCTGAGCTTAACAGAAGGATATTTGTCTTGGGTCATTTGAACCGTAAAAGCCGAATCTGCTAAGAAGACAAGTTGCCCTTTTTTATCTCTTGCCAGATATCTTTGTTTTACACGTTTGAATTCTTCAAATTCCGCATTTTTAGGATCGTCAGGATCTACCCAGCAAGCCTTATGAATGTTTATTGATTCATACGTACATTTTGCATTGTATTCATGTTCCAGTCTGTACTGAATCACTTCAAACTGCAAAGCGCCAACCGTACCAATAACTTTTCTTCCATTTAAATCTAAGGTAAATAATTGTGCCACACCTTCATCCATGAGTTGATCTAAGCCTTTGAATAACTGTTTTGCCTTCATAGGATCAGCATTGTTCACGTATCTGAAATGTTCGGGGGAGAAACTCGGTACACCTTTGAATTCTAATATTTCTCCCTCAGTTAAGGTGTCACCAATACTAAAACTACCGGTATCATGCAGTCCAACAATATCACCTGGATATGATTCATCGACAATTTCCTTTTTCTCAGCAAAAAAGGCATTAGGGCTGGAAAATTTCATTTTCTTACCTAATTTAACGTGTAAATAGCTTGTATTACGCTTAAAAATACCTGAAACGATTTTTACAAAAGCCAATCTGTCGCGGTGG
Source organism: uncultured Flavobacteriaceae bacterium (assembly GCA_964631875.1). Lineage (GTDB taxonomy): Bacteria > Bacteroidota > Bacteroidia > Flavobacteriales > Flavobacteriaceae > Namhaeicola. The sequence continues at coordinate 16,448 of CAZWAN010000044.1, read as the reverse complement.
TTTGGATCCATGTTCGCATGAATTTTAAAGACAAAACCTGTAAATGTTTTTTCTTTTGAGTCCACTAGACGTGTGTCGGCCATCTTTGGTTGCGGTGGTGGTGCAATTTCAACAAAGCAGTCTAATAATTCTTGTACCCCAAAATTATTTAAAGCTGACCCAAAGAATACGGGTTGTAAGTTACCTGCTAAATATTCATTTCTATCAAATTCGGGATAAACTTCTCTAATCAATTCGAGTTCTTCTCTAAGTACATCCGCAGATCTCTTACCGATAGTTTTTTCCAAATCGGGATGATTCAAGTCATCGAATACGATTCCTTTTGTTACTTTTAATTTGGTATCTCCCGAAAAAAGATTAAGCTTTTTTTCCCAAATATTATAAATTCCTTTGAAGTCATAACCCATTCCAATGGGAAAACTAAGAGGAACAACTTTTAAACCTAATTTTTGTTCAACTTCATCCATGAGATCAAAGGCATCTTTTCCCTCCCGATCTAGTTTGTTGATAAACACAATCATGGGAATTTTACGCATTCTACAAACTTCTACCAGTTTTTCGGTTTGTTCTTCAACCCCCTTTGCTACATCAATTACCACAATAACACTATCTACGGCAGTTAAAGTTCTAAAAGTATCTTCAGCAAAATCCTTATGCCCAGGCGTATCTAAAATATTGATTTTTTTATCTTTATAATTGAATGCGAGAACTGAGGTGGCTACTGAGATCCCTCTTTGTCGCTCAATTTCCATAAAATCGGAAGTAGCTCCTTTCTTGATTTTGTTACTTTTGACGGCACCAGCTTCCTGGATTGCTCCTCCAAATAAAAGCAACTTTTCTGTTAGCGTGGTTTTACCTGCATCCGGGTGAGAAATAATACCAAAGGTTCGTCTTCTTGCTATTTCTGATAAAAAACTCATGTATCAAATTTTGAGTGGCAAAATTACGATAAAAGGTGAGAAATGAGCCTTTGAAAAAAAAAGTTTTATACCGAACAAAAATATATGCCAAAAAGCAACTATTCGGAAACTTCGACGCCAATAAAAACGTCTTCCAATGGCCATTCATCAGAACCGGCTTCCAGATTGACAATTTTATCAATCACTGAGAATCCTGAGGTTACCTCGCCAAAAACCGTGTGTTCTCCGTCTAAATGATGGGCTCCGCTTCTGGACTGTATGATGTAAAATTCAAAGGGATTTGATACTTTTCCAGGATTATTTTCCCAATCTCTGGCCGCTGCTACTGTGCCATATTTGTGTTTTAGCTGCGGGCTCATTTCAGGAGGAATCCTGTAATTTTGATACCGATTTCGCATTGCATTTGTTTCTAAATTTTCTGAATTCCCACCCTGGATGATAAATTCGGGAACAACCCGATAAAAGCAGGTAGTGTCAAAATAACCAACTTTTGAAAGAAAAATAAAATTTGCTCTATGCAGAGGAGTGTCATTATAAAGTGTTAATCGAATGTCACCAAATCGGGTATGAATAACCACCTTATTCTCTTTATTTTGCTCACCATATTTTTTTAAAAAGACAAGGGTATTTTTTCTGTTTATGCTATCTAAAGGTTGAGCTTTTTTCCTTTTTTTAAGGTTTTTCTCGACAGTATTCAGGGTATTTTCATCTTCCTTTTTCTCATTAGAACAAGAAGAAATAATCAGTATAAACAATAAAAGCGTCAACAAAAATCGCATGGTAAATAATAAGTGAACAAATATAAACGATTTGTAAGAAAGGTAATTTTTAATTTACATGTTCAACATTTTTTAATTAAAATTAAACACTTAAATTTGTACACAAGATTGCCAACTGTAAAGTTAATCTCCTTTATTTTTAGGTTATCTTTAGTGTACAATTAGAAACGAGCTATAAAAATGGAAGAAAAAGTCATATTAGTAGACAAAGAAGATAATCAGATAGGTACTATGCCTAAACTGGAAGCCCATGAAAGGGCCCTTTTACACAGGGCGTTTTCCGTTTTTATATTTAATGAAAAGGGGGAATTGATGTTACAGAGAAGAGCATTACATAAATATCATTCTCCGGGTTTATGGACAAATACTTGTTGCAGTCATCAAAGGGTGGGAGAAACCAATATTGAAGCCGGAAAAAGACGATTATATGAAGAAATGGGGTTTAGTTGTGAGTTAGAAGACACTTTTTGGTTCATTTATAAAGCCTCATTTGATAACGGTTTAACAGAGCATGAATTGGATCATGTGATGATTGGAAAATATGATGGTGAGCCAAAAATTAATCCCGACGAGGTTGCTGAATACAAGTGGATGACCCTTGATGATTTGAAAACTGATATGAAGGAACATCCTGAAAAATATACCGCCTGGTTTAAAATTATATTTCAAGAATACGATCAAAGATTAATCAAGAAATGAAAGTAACTGTTCACAGAAAGGCACATTTTAACGCGGCTCATCAATTATCTAATCCTGATTGGACCAATGAAAAGAATGAACAGGTGTTTGGAAAATGTGCAAACCCATTGTATCACGGACATAATTATGAGTTGATTGTTTCGATAAAAGGTGAAATCAATCCTGAAACGGGTTATGTTGTTGATATGAAGTGGTTGAAAGATTTGATCTATGAGGAAATTGAAGAAAAATTTGACCATAAAAATCTCAACTTACAAGTAGACGAGTTCAGAGAAGTCAATCCGAGTGCAGAAAATATTTCTGTTGTGATCTGGCAAATATTGAGAAAGAAAATAGATGCAGACAAGGAACTTACGGTAACACTTTATGAAACCCCAAGAAATTTTGTCACCTACAGCGGTGAGTAAGTTTGAAAAAAATGAATTTTAAATCAATTTTTCTTCTTGTATTTTTCGGTTTAATTTCAACCCTAATCAGCTGTCAAATGAAATCCAACAAACCCTTAAAAGTAGGTGATAGTTTACCCAAGTTTATTTTAAAAGATCAACATGGGAATGATTATAATATTCAAAATGATTTAGGCAGAAAAAATCTGGTCATCTATTTTTATCCCAAAGATGACACGCCCGGCTGTACCAAAGAAGCCTGTAAATTTAGAGATGACTATTACATTTTCACTGACCTCAATGCCAAAGTTATTGGCATAAGCTCAGACGACGTAAAAAGTCATGCAGATTTCGCAGCTAAATATAATCTACCATTTACTTTACTCTCCGATCTAAATAATGGGTTGCGCAAGGAATTTGGTGTACCTGCCAATATGTTTGGATTGATACCCGGAAGAGTGACCTATGTTGTTGGAATGGACGGTAAAATAAAATACATCTTCAATAATTTATTCAAGGCAGAACAACATATTGAAGAAGCAAAACGAATACTTCAAGAGAATTAGTCTAAAAATTTTTCGTAATAGCGATCAAGTTCTTCCAGATAGGTGGTCTTTTCATCAAAGGTCGCTAAAGAATAGGTAAACGAGTTTTTAATTAGGGTATATAAATCCCATCTACTTAATTCCAATGCTTTTTGAATTGCGATGATGTTTTCATTCAAATAACCTCCAAAATAGGCCGGATCATCCGAATTTATGGTTAGGAACAAGCCGAGTTGCATCATTGTTTTCAAGGGATGTTCTTTTATATCAGGAACAACTTTTAGAGCAACATTAGATAAAGGACAAACCGTAAGTGCCAAATCTCTTTCAATGATTTCTTCAATGAGGTTTCTGTCGGTTATACAGTTGTTTCCGTGGTCAATTCTATGAATTTGTAACAAATCAATAGCTTGCCATATATAATCGGCGTCGCCTTCTTCTCCTGCATGGGCTAAGGGAATATATCCTTGAGCAATGGCCTCTTCAAATACCCTAACAAATTTTAAGGGAGGATTTCCTTTTTCCGATGAATCTAATCCAACTGCTTTGATCTTATCCTTGAAAGGTTCAGCCTGCTTAAGTGTTTTAAATGCTTCTTCTTCAGACAAATGCCTTAAAAAACTCATGATAAGAACATATGATATACCAAACTCTTTTTTTGCATCTTCACAAGCCCTAAATATGCCGGTGATTACTGTTTCAAAAGATACACCTCTCTCTGTATGGGTTTGGGGATCAAACATGATTTCTGTGTGTCGGATATTCTGTTGCTCACATTTTCTTAAATAAGCCATGGTCAAATCATAGAAATCTTGTTCATGGATAAGCACCTGTGCACCTTGATAATATAAATCCAAAAAATCCTGCAAACAAGAAAAATTATAGGCATTTTTAAGCTCATCTACTGTTGCATAAGGAATAGATATATTATTTCTTTTGGCAATTTCAAACATTAGTTCGGGTTCAAAAGTACCTTCTATGTGCAGATGGAGTTCTGCTTTCGGTATTGATCTGATAAAATCTTCCATTCTCTAAAATTGATTTTAAAAATACGCATTTCCCTCCATTTGCTGTCAAAAATTTTGCCTATTGACTCATAATATTAAATTATATTTGACAGTAACAATTAAAAACTTATGCCGGGATTTGAATTATTTGGAGACCAGGAGCGCAAGGAAGTTCAGGATGTTTTAGAATCCGGAATCTTAATGCGCTATGGTTTCGACGGAATGCGAAATGGACACTGGAAAGCCAAAGAACTTGAACAAGAGATTCAAAAAAGAATGCAGGTAAACCACGCTCAACTTACAAGTAGTGGAACCGCTGCACTAACCACTGCATTGTCTGTCTTGGGGGTTGGTGTGGGTGATGAAGTGATTATGCCGACCTTCACCTTTGTTGCGAGTTTCGAAGCCGTGTTGTCTGTTGGCGCCGTGCCTGTTTTGGTGGATATAGATGACAGCCTTACACTGGATCCGAAAGCTGTTGAAGCAGCCATTACAGCGAGAACGAAAATCATTATGCCTGTACACATGTGTGGATCGATGGCGGATATGGACGCTCTACAGAAAATTTGCAAAAAACACCATATTCTTCTGTTGGAGGATGCCTGTCAGGCTATTGGCGCCAGTTACAAAGGCAAACCATTGGGATCTATAGGAGATGCTGGAACTTTTTCATTCGACTTTGTAAAAACGGTTACCTGCGGAGAAGGTGGGGCTGTTTTGATGAACAATCAAGCGCTTGCCATTAAAGCCGATCAATTTACAGATCATGGTCATGATCATATCGGGTTTGATCGGGGAGCAGAACACCACCCAATTCTCGGTTATAATTTTAGGATCTCAGAACTTCACGCTGCTGTCGGTTTGGCACAGTTTAGAAGATTGGATGAATTTTTACAACTTCAAAAGAAGCACCACGGCATTTTAAAAAATGCCCTGTCAGAAATTAAAGAAGTTTCTTTCAGAAGAATACCTGATCCGGATGGAGATAGTTATTCTTTTCTCAATTTCTTTTTACCCACTGCGGAACTATCGAAAAAAGTGATGGCGGCTTTTAAAACATTTGGTGTTGATAGTTGTTGGAATTACTATGAAAACAATTGGCATTATGTACGCAAATGGGAGCATTTGAAGGAACTTAAAAGCGCCAATCCATTGTCAAGAGACATAAGTGAGGGGCTTCGCAAAATAGCTTCCAGTTCATATGTGCAGTCGGATGATTTTATATCCAGAAACATTTCTTGTCTCATTAAAATAGGCTGGACCGAAGATCAGGTGAAAGAACGAGCATTAAATATGGCAAAGGCCATACAATCTGTAATAAATCAAAAATGAAGATAATAGCAGTGATACCCGCTAGATATGGATCCACCAGGTTGCCCGGAAAAATGATGGCCGACCTCGGAGGAAAACCTGTAATTGTAAGAACCTATCAAGCAGCCAGAAATACGGATCTTTTTGATGAGGTTTATGTGGCTACAGATAGTGAAGTGATCAAAAAGGCGGTGGAGGAAAATGGCGGTAAAGTCATCATGAGTAAAAAGGAGCATGAAAGTGGCTCCGACAGAATTGCGGAAGCAGTTGAACATCTTGACGCAGATATCGTTGTAAATGTTCAGGGTGACGAGCCATTTATGAAAAAAGAACCGTTGGAAAAGGTATTAAAAGTGTTTTACGGACCTGATGCAGACCAAATTGACCTTGCTTCCCTGATGAAAGAAATTAAGCATTGGGAAGAGATTTCAAATCCCAACAAAGTAAAGGTTATTACAGACCAAAAAGATTTTGCCTTGTATTTTTCTCGTTCGCCTATTCCGTATCCCAGAGACAAGGAAACAGGGGTTCGGTATTTCCAACACATTGGGGTTTATGCTTTTAGAAAAGAAGCGCTGATGGATTTTAGTCGATTGCCCATGTTAAGTCTGGAAGCGACTGAAAAAATTGAATGCATCCGTTATCTCGAATACGGTAAGAAGATCAAAATGGTTGAAACTGATTATGAAGGCGTTGAAATAGACACGGAAGAAGACCTGATTAAGGCGAGAAAATTTTTAAAAGAATGAAGTATCCTAAACCCACAGTCATTGCCTTCGATGCAGACGATACCCTTTGGGTAAACGAAACTTATTTTCGGGAAACCGAGGAAAAGTTTTGTAAAATGTTGTCTTTTTATGATACCGAAAACAAGATTGATCAGGAATTGTTTAAAGTAATTATCAGAAACCTCCCCTTGTATGGGTATGGCACCAAAAGTTTTATGCTTTCGATGGTAGAATCTGCCCTGGAGTTGTCAAACAACAACCTGCACCCAAAAATGATCGAAAATATTCTGAATTTCGGGAAAGAGATGCTGGATCATCCCATCGACCTTTTGGATGGGGTGGTTGAGGTGCTTGAAGAATTAAAATCCAAATACAGGTTAATTGTCGCTACCAAAGGCGATTTGTTGGAACAAGAAAAAAAGCTGGAAAAATCGGGGTTGCTTCGCTATTTTCATCATATCGAAATTATGAGTGAAAAAAGGCCTGCGGATTATCGCAAATTAATTAAGCATTTGGATATTGCACCCTCCCAGTTTCTGATGATTGGAAATTCGATTAAATCTGATATCATCCCATGCCTGGACATTGGGGCCAACGCAATTCATGTACCTTTTCACACTACCTGGATCCATGAACAGGCTGATGTAAACCAAGACCAATCCAAATTATTTGTATCTGTAAATAAATTATCCGATATTTTGAACTATTTATAATCCTAAACTTATGAAATTCAGAAACTTCCCCATGGTTCCACGCGTGGTGTTTGGCAATGGATCTTTCAATCAACTGGGAGAAATTATTGGACCGCACAGAACAAAGATTTCATCCCCATTTATTTTTTTGGTGGATGAGGTATTTAAAGATCACCCTCTTGTTAACCGCATTCCTTTAAACAACCTGGATAAGATTATTTTTATCAATGCGGATGTAGAACCAAAAACAAAATTTGTAGACCAGTACAGGGATGAAATAAAAAATACCTATCCTGAAATTCCCTCGGGAATTATAGGAATTGGTGGAGGAACCCTGATGGATTATGCAAAGGCTGTTGCACTTATGCTGACCAACCCGGGTTCATCATCGGAATACCAGGGATGGGATTTGGTTAAAAACAAAGGTGTTTACCATGTTGGTATTCCCACCATTTCAGGGACAGGAGCGGAAGTTTCAAGAACCGCCGTATTGACAGGTCCCATTAAAAAACTTGGACTCAATTCTGATTACACGCCGTTTGATCAGGTTATTCTCGATCCCGAACTAACCAGGGGAGTGGAAAAAAATCAATGGTTCTACACTGGGATGGACTGCTACATTCATTGTATAGAATCACTTACAGGAACATACCTCAATGCCTTCTCAAAAAGTTACGGTGAGAAAGCATTGGACCTTTGCAGAGAAGTCTTTTTAGAAAAAGACGTCATCGATGACGATTCAAGAGAAAAATTGATGATGGCATCCTGGCACGGTGGTATGAGCATTGCCTATTCGCAAGTGGGTGTAGCACATGCCATGAGCTATGGTCTATCTTATTTGCTAGGGACAAGACATGGCGTTGGAAATTGTATCGTTTTTAACCAGATCGAAGAATTTTATCCGGAAGGTGTGGCAGAGTTTAATAAAATGGTAAAAAAACATCAAGTAGAAATACCCAGAGGAATTTGCGCAGGATTGAGTGATGCGCAGTTCGACAAAATGATTGATGTAGCACTCGGCTTGGTGCCGCTTTGGGAGAATGCGCTGGGAAAAAATTGGCAAAAAACCATAACTCGAGAAAAATTAAGATCTTTGTACGAGAAAATGTAAAAACTAAAACAAATATTATGGCAAGTATCAGAAATTTTAAGAAAGACTTGAATAGTGTATTATCAGATGTAATTGAAGAATGCTATATCGGTCAACTGACTGCTGATGAGAAAAATGCAAAAAAATTTGATGATCTGATCGATGAATCGATTGACACCTTCGATATTTTTATTGCAAAAATTAATGATAAAAAGGTTGAAAACAGGGCTGCTCATCTAAAGGCTGTAAAGAAAGAATTGGTAGAAAATGTGGATAAATTATTAGAAAAAATCAGCAAGCTAAAAGCTTAGTTAAAATTTGATCCTTTTTAAAATACTTTATTATATTTATACTGTAAAAAGGAAAAATACGTTCTAATTAAAACGACATTTTGTATGCCAAGAGCAATATATGAGTACACCAAAATCGTACTTAAAAAAGTGAGTTTTGATGCAGAATTATTCTGTAAGGAGTTATCAAAAGCGCTGATTCAGTTACTTCCATTTGAAGTTGAAGAGCTACGGATTTGGTTGTTGAGGTTTACAGCAAATAGGCCGGACTTAACGGTTTGTTTCGCTATCATTGATAAAAAGGGGTAATTACCCCTTTTTTTTATGGATCGGACTGATGATCTTCACATCATGAAAGGCAATGGCACCTCGCACAATGCCATCAATGGTGTTTTTTAAGGCGTCTACCAATTGTATTTTTAATTGAGATCGGTTGTATATTAGGCTTACTTCACGCGCAGGCTCGGTACCTTTAAAATGGCGTAAATATTTTTGATCCTTCTCTTTCAGATCCAGGGTATGTAAATAGGGCAGAAGGGTCATTCCCAATCCTTCTTTCGATAATTTTACGAGCGTATCGATATCTCCGCTTGCCAAACTAAATTTTTTGCTGCCATCACTTACATCCGCTTTGCAAATGTTGATTACGCTGTCTTTAAAACAATGTCCGTCCTCTAAAAGTAAAATATCATTGATATCCAGGTCATTCTCCTCAATTTTTTCCTGGGTGTATAACCGATGATTTTCCGGTATAAACCCTACAAAAGGTTCGTAATAAAGAACCCTTTCCTTGAGCAGGGGATTTTCCAAAGGCGTTGCGGCAATTCCTGCATCCAAATAACCATCCATTATTTTCTTGATCATCTCTTCTGTGGTCAATTCCTCAATCACCAATTTAACATGGTTGTATTTTTTTAAAAAAGTCTTGAGAAACAAGGGAAGTAGTGTTGGCATAATGGTAGGAATAATTCCCAATTTAAATTCTCCACCAATAAAACCTTTTTGCTGGTCTACAATATCTTGAATTCGGTTGCTCTCATCTACAATTAACTTCGCTTGCTGAAGAATTTGCTCTCCGATGGGTGTTAATTCAACAGGTTTTTTTTTGCGGTTAAAAACAATCACGCCCAACTCTTCTTCCAACTTTTGAATCTGCATGCTAAGCGTAGGTTGTGTAACATGACTATGCTCCGCCGCGGTAGTAAAGTTTCCGTGTTCTGCAACTGATAGGAGGTACTTTAATTGGGTAATGGTCATTTATAAATATTTTCGATAAAGATATAAAATGCATCAATAATGATCCGATCAAATTGGGTCAATTAATCCTTAATTTTACGATGATTTAAAAAATAAAGAATATGAAAAATACTATCTTAGGATTAAACAAAAAGGAAGTTACTAAACTTGCCGATGAGTTAAATATATTGTTGGCGAATTTTCAAATTTATTATCAAAACTTAAGAGGTTTACATTGGAATATCAAAGGTAAATCATTCTTCGAATTACATGTTAAATTTGAGGAATTGTATACTGATGCGCACGAAAAAATAGATATGATTGCTGAGCGTATTCTAACTTTAGAAGGAAAGCCATTACATACGTTTGACGATTATATGAAATATGCAATGGTATCAGTAGGCAAGGATATTTCTCAGGATAAAGACTCTGTTGAGCTCGTGCTAAGTTCGTTAACAATTTTATTGGAGATTGAAAGAAAGATCATGATCTTATCGGCAGAAGCAGATGATGAGGGTACCAACACTTTAATAAGTGATTTTATTTCTGAGCAAGAAAAAACCAGTTGGATGTTGAAGGCCTGGTTGTCTTAGAAATGCTCATTTTTTTTAGGAATAAAACTTTCTCACTACTCTTAAAATGATGGAAATGGCAATACTCACAAGGATCATGGAAGTGATTGGAAAATAAACCCTGGTATTGCCATTTTTATATTTGATATCTCCGGGTAAGTTTCCAAACCAGTTTAAAGCTCCAGGTGCAAATTTTAGTAATAATCCGATGATAATTAAAATGATACCTACTATCACAAATAATTTATACATAACTTATGATTTATTTTTTTCTTCTATCCATTTAGATAGATACTTGGTACTTTTAGCATTGTGAAGTTTGAGCATAGCACCATAAAAATTATCTATCCTTCTTTTTTCGAGGTTTTGTTGAATTGATTCTATTTTTTCAACGAAAGCTAGTGTATGGTCTTTTTTATTAAAGAATTTTTCCAAAATGGAAAATCCATTCCCTTGTGCCTTTTCCCAACAAGATTGATCTGTATATAGCTCAACAGAACATTTTACATACTCATCCCAATCATCTGTTATAAAACCATTCCACATTTGATTGTCAGACATACTTTCTGCGCCAATTTCAGTGGTAACGTTCGGTGTGCCATATCGCATAGAATCTACGAGTTTTCCCTTTTGTCCCGCACCAAATTGTAGGGGTGCCAGACAAACTCTGGCCTCTTTAAACGCATTTTCTACATGTTCAATTTGTCCAATTATGAGAAATCCTTTTTTCTGATTGTGCAGTTTTTTTATTTTTTCATCAGCATAGGCACCATAGATAAGCAAATTACTGCCAGGCAATTTCTTTTTGATTGCCGGCCATAAGGTATCATGTAAGAGCAATACAGCATCTCTGTTTGGCCGGTGCAGGAAATTCCCGATACTCATGAAGTCTTTTCGTTTTTCAAAGGAAGGTAATTTCCCTATTTCTCCGGCTGAAAGAAGATCCGGTACAAATGGAATATAATGTAATAATGCCTTGTCAATATTTAATTCATTTATCAGTAAATTATATTCAAAAAGAGAAATGACCAGTGTTAGATCGCAACGTAAAATGCTGGCAATTTCTCTTTGGGTTAATTCACTTTTCTTAATTTCAATACTTAAATTTTTACTGTGATAAACTTTTTCCCTGGTATCTCGCAAAAAATGTAAATCTTCAGTATCTAAGATTTTGGCAATATTCGGAAATATTTCATCGACCCTCCATCCAAATTGTTCTTCCGCAATAAAACGATCGAAAAGAACCATGTCGGGATTTATATCTCGAAGAAGATTGTCAAAGCTTTTCGCATTGGATTCTATTCTATAAACCTCAATTCCCATTTTTTCCAATGCCTCGCTTGAGTTGTTAAATGAGGTTGTTGCACCAAAACTGATGCTGAAATTCATCAGCTTAAAAATATCAAGCAGCTGGAGCAATCTGATCCCCGCTGCAGTGGCATTTGGTTCCGGCCAAACAAGTGCTATGACAAATAGTTTTTTTAAATTCACGTAACTAAAATTACTTAATCTTTGGGTACCGGCAAGATTTTACGAATTCTTTTTAACTTTGTGTTATGGTTAAGGCTCAATCCATATTACTCGCCTTTCTGTTTTTGATGCAAACGGTTCAAATTCAGATTTCTGATTTATTTCATTTTAGGGATTTGGCAGAGCATTATACCTATCACTCTGAAGAATTTGGGGATGATCTATTTAATTTTATTGAAAAGCATTACGGAACACTTGCCAAGAAACATCGTGATGATCAACCTCGAGAACAACAAGACCATCAAAATCTACCTTTTCATAAGGTTATTACACAATTAGATTTCCAACTACAATTAAATCCATTGCTATCTTCAATTGATTGCAATGAAGAATCGAGTATTGGCAAGCAGTTATATTTTTATCGATTTGGTGCCGGAATAGAACTTTTTACAGAGGTTTTTCAACCTCCGCGTAATTAAGATTTTACTCTTTTAGAAATGCTTTGAAATTCAAAGCCTATTTTATGAATCTTAATTCTAAATGATATGCTGCATCAAATTATCAGCTACAGTGTAAAAAATAAATACGTTGTATTACTTTTTACTTTTTTGGTTTTCCTATTTGGATTGTATTCACTTACTCAAATTCATATCGGGGCAGTACCTGATATTACAAATAATCAAGTTCAAATTATTACTACGTCCAAAAATTTATCCACACAAGATATAGAGCAATTTATCACTTATCCCGTTGAATTAGAAATGGCCAATCTGCCGGGTGTAAAGGAAATGAGATCGGTTTCAAAGTTTGGTCTGTCTGTGGTTACCATCGTATTTGAGGATGACCTGGGAACCTATTTACCCAGACAGTTGATCGCCGAAAAAATAAAGGTTGCAGCCGAGAAAATTCCACAAGGCTATGGTACCCCTGAAATGGGCCCCGTGTCTACCGGCTTAGGAGAAATTTACCAATATATTTTAGATACCAAGCCCGGATATGAGGACAAATATGACCCTACAACTTTGCGAACCATCCAAGATTGGGTCGTTAAACGCCAACTATCGGGTATACCCGGCGTAGTGGAGGTCAATTCTTGGGGTGGATTTTTAAAACAATATGAGGTCGCGATAAATTTGCCCAAGTTAAATGCTATGAATCTCAGCATTACTGAGGTTTTCGATGCTCTGGAAAATAATAATGCGAATACCGGAGGAAGTTATATTGAAAAAAATAATACAACCTATTTTATCAGGGCGGAGGGTTTGATGAAAAGTAAGAAGGACATTGAAAACCTCATTGTGAAAACGAGAGGAGGAATACCGGTGATGATCAAGGATTTTGGAGAGGTGAGAATTGGACATGCCACCCGGTTCGGCGCCATTACAGGCAACGGACAGGGAGAAAAGGTATTGGGGCAAGTTTTAATGTTGAAGGGTGGAAATTCGAATGAAATTATTCAGGCTGTAAAAAATAGAGTAGATCAAATTTCACAAACTTTACCGGAAGGCGTCTATATAAATGGATTTTTAGAAAGAAGTGAACTCATTGAGAAAACCACATTCACCATAACCGAAAATTTGATTCTCGGATGTTTGATCGTCATTTTTATCGTGGTACTATTCCTTGGAAATTGGAGATCGGGATTAATTGTCGCATCTGTCATTCCTCTCAGTTTGTTTTTTGCCATTTCCATGATGAATTTATTACATGTAGATGCAAATCTAATGAGTTTAGGCGCCATAGATTTTGGAATAATTATCGATGGAGCAGTCATTATAGTAGAATATATTACTCATAAAATGACCTCTGGTAAATTGTCTTTGATAGGAACATCAAAAAAGGAAGAACAGGAGCAAATTGATGAGATTACCATCCATAGTTCTTCAAAAATGATGGACTCGGCTGTTTTTGGCCAATTAATTATTTTGATCGTTTTTATTCCAATTTTATCCTTGAGTGGTGTTGAGGGAAAAATGTTCAGACCAATGGCAATGACCTTTAGTTTTGCCATTATAGGGGCTTTGATAATGTGTTTGACTTACGTTCCTGCCATCGTATCTCTTATACTTAAACCAACAAAACCAAAGAAAACCATCATTGATAAAATATTTGTAATCATAAATACATATTATCAGCCAACACTAACATACGCCCTGAATCATCAAAGAATTGTGATTGCCGGTTCAATAAGTTTACTTGTGATCACAGCATTGATTTTTTCAAGGTTAGGTGGTGAATTTGTTCCCACCTTGGATGAAGGTGATTTTGTGATTCAACCCGTTATCAAAACAGGGACTTCATTATCTAAAACCATTGAAATAACAACGCAAATCGAAAATATACTATTAGAACAGTATCCAGAAGTAAGTCAGGTAGTGAGTAGGATCGGGGCAGCTGAAATACCTACTGATCCGATGTCTATGGAAGAGTCGGATGTCATCATTAAGTTGAAGCCAAAAGGTGAATGGGTATCTGCTAAAACAAAGGATGAACTGGCGGATAAATTTAAAGAATCACTTCAGGTAATTCCGGGTATAGACATTGAGTTTACTCAGCCTATTGAAATGAGATTTAATGAGCTCATTACAGGCGTCCGTGCGGATATTGCTATAAAGATATTTGGGGAGGATCTTAGGGTTTTAAGTGCTAAGGCGAACGAGATCAAAAGTGTTATTGATCATGTTGAGGGAGCTTCGGATGTTGTAGTAGAAAAAATTGTTGGTCTACCTCAAATTAATATTCAGTATAACAGAGATAAAATTGGCTTATACGGCTTGACCATCAATGAGATCAATAGAATGATTGGTATGGGATTTTCAGGTGAGAATGCCGGCCAAATTTATGAAGGTGAAAAGAAATTTGATTTAATTATGCGTTTTGATCGAGACACAAGAAGTAAGCTTGAAACGATCAAAAATATTCAAATCACAACAGGAAACGGATTGCTCATACCTTTGAGAGAATTGGCGGAGATCAAATTAACGGAGGGTCCTGCGAAGATTTCGAGAGATGAAACCAAAAGAAGAATTGTGGTTGGTGTGAACGTTCGAAACAGAGATTTGCAATCTGTTGTAAATGAAATACAAAACATAATCGTAAGTAAAATCAATTTACCGCCTGGTTACCATATCACCTATGGTGGGCAATTTGAAAATCTGCAACAAGCAAAAGAAAGATTGGCTTTAGCACTTCCCGTAGCGCTTTTTTTGATTTTTATGTTGCTTTACTTCGCTTTTAAATCACTTAAGGATACATTAATTATTTTTTCGGCAATTCCTTTAGCTACGGTAGGAGGCGTTTTAGCACTCTGGACAAGAGGAATGCCTTTTAGTATTTCGGCCGGAATTGGTTTTATAGCCTTGTTCGGTATTGCGGTTCTCAATGGAATCGTATTGATCAAGCACTTTAAAGAAATGAATTTGACAAATGATGAGAATTTATTCGAAAAAATTCGTCAAGGAACTCAGGAGAGAATGAGACCAGTTTTGTTAACCGCTTCGGCTGCCGCTCTCGGTTTTTTACCCATGGCCATATCGACAAATGTAGGGGCCGAAGTACAAAGACCTTTAGCCACTGTAGTCATTGGTGGCTTAGTTAGTTCAACTTTTCTGACTTTAGTCGTTCTGCCGGTTTTTTATGTCCGTTTTTTCGATAAATCGATAAGCGTAAAAAAGATGCCAAAGACCATGATTTTTTTGCTATTTGTCTTGTTATCAAATTTCATTGGTTCTGCACAAATTCATTCTCCAGTATTAACTGAACTACAGCAAAAGGCTATTGAAAATAATGCGGCTCTTAAATCTAGGTATTTTAAGGTCCAACAAAAGAAGGTATCGATCAATAAGGCATATCTCTTTGATAAAACAAATGTTTATTACGCGTATGACGAAAATAATCTGGCCATCAATGACTTACCGGTAAAATTATTTGGAGTGCAACAGGATTTTAAATTTCCCGGTTTATATTTCAATTCAAAAAGAATATTTGAAACGGAATTTGAGATTTCAGAAGTACAATTTGAAATTGAAAAGCGAAAAATTATAGGTGAGGTTGCCAAGGCATACGAAGAGGTACTCTACTATAAAAACATAGCCTTTGTGTTGCAAAAATTAGATAGTTTGTATGCCGATTTTTCAAAAAAAGCGAATAGGAGATATGAATTGGGTGAAACAAATTATTTGGAAAAGATAAATGCGCAAGCCCAGCAGAAAAAAATTGAGATTGGACTAAATGAGGCTCGTAACAACATAGAAAATGCCATGATCAAATTAAAGGCAATAGTACAATCAGAAGATGCGTTAATTGTTCCGTATGAAAAATTAACTCCTTTTATGCTTAATGAAAATGAGTTGTTTTACAATAGTGTAAATGAAGTTTTTAACCTGAGAAATAAAATGGCAGATTTAAGAATTTCTGAGCAAAAGCAAACTTTCTTCCCAGATCTGAGCTTGGAATATTTTGTGGGATCTAATGAAACTTTAAACGAGAATCTACAAGGTTTTCAGATAGGTTTAAAAATACCTATTTTGTTTGGTGCCCAATCGGCACAACTCAATGCATCTAAAGTAGAAAAGGATATTGCAGAGCAAGAAAGAATTGACTTTAAACAAAGGTATGAATCAACATATGCCATTCATCAAAAGGAACTGGAAAAGTACATGGCTTATTTAGATTATTATGAAAAGGAGGGAAGTGACTTGTCTAAAGCCTTAATTAAGACAGC
>CAZWAN010000043.1:0-22478 GCA_964631875.1 uncultured Flavobacteriaceae bacterium | reverse complement strand
ACATTGGTAAAATAACACTGAACAAATGTATAATACAATGAAATATAATTTAATTTTAACCTTTTTGGTTTTAACTAACCTGACTTTTGGACAAGTAAATAGCAAAAAAGACACTTTGACCCATAATCCGAAATTTGATAAGGCATTGGCGGAAAAACTAGGTGGAGATGATTACGGCATGAAAAGTTATTTTTTGGTCATTCTGAAAACAGGAACAAATACGACTACAGACAAGGAGCTGATCAATAATAGTTTTCGTGGCCATATGGACAACATCAACCGCTTAGTGGAAGAAAGCAAGCTCATAGTAGCAGGCCCCCTCAGTAAAAATGAACAGAACTACCGCGGAATTTTTATTTTGAACAACGTCAAAACAATTGAAGAAGCAAAAGAAATGTTGCAAACCGACCTCGCCATAAAAAATGGTCTCTTAGACTATGAGCTATTTACCTGGTATGGCTCGGCAGCATTACCTGAATACTTGCCGTTTTCAGATAAAATTTGGAGATCAAAACCCTAAATTAATAGGCGACGTTTCGCTTTTGAATAATTTAACTAGGATGTAAAACACAAGGAAAAGGTATAATGGCTCAGGAGTATCACCTGTTGGATAAAAAGCAGCTGTCAAAAGTGGCGACTCAGAAGATGGACCATTTCGCTAAACTTAGCTCCTCAGTAATCATACCAAGGTCCTCCCTCAACATGCGACCCTAAACCAAAAAAATAAAAGAATGACTCCTTCAAAAATAGAAATAGCAGAACTTTTCTCAAATGGAAAATTTGAGGAAATAATTGACTTTTTAAGCGACAGAATTGTGTGGGAGGTTGTGGGCGAAAGATCTTTTATAGGAAAAAGAGAAGTTTTGGAAAATTGTAAACGCACAGCAGAATATTTTAGAACGGTGCAAACGGATTTCAGAACGGATGAACTGCTTGTTTCAAACAACAAAGTAATCGTAATCGGTAAGGCGGAATTTAAGCGAGATGGGAAACGAGTTAATTTTATTTCTGCCTGCGATATTTACGATTTTAACCAAAAAAACGAAATTGAAAAAATAGCATCCTATTGTATTCCTGAAAAAAAATGAATCGTTCATAAGGAATTTTTTTGCTGAGATGTAAAATTCAAACAAGGTAGTGTAAACCAAATACGATTGTGATAAACTGATAAAAACTGACAACATGGGAATCATCAAAAGTGTAATGATCATAGGGATAAACCTATTATTTTTGTCCTGCCGGGAATCCGGAAATAAAGCTCCACAGACTGTGCAACCCTGGAACGAATATGCCATTGTTTACAATGTATTAGTGAACGATTCAACCGACAATTACGAAGTGTTCCAAATGAACTTAGACGGAAGCAAAAAGAAAAACATCACAAACCTTCCCGGAGTGGAATGGACCTATTTTTCTGATCAGGATAAGTTGTTTTTTATTTCAGACAAAGATACTTGTCACCGCTGTTACCGTTTGTACCAATCCAATTACAGAGGTGAAAACCCGAAGAAAATAACAGACTTTCTTCTGGCAGATAGTTGGATGAGCAGTAGAAAAGAAGGAAAGGAGCTTATCCTCAAACCAAAATCTGATTCTCTTTTCTATATCATCGATAGGGAGGGCAAAATACTGAGTAAACTGAATACACAACTCCCCTATTCCGGCGATCCGCTTTTTGTGAACGGCGGTAAGCAAATCGTTTTTCGGGGAGGTTTGACCAAGTCAAAACTTATAGAAGGCTTCAACGAAGCGCTATACCTGATAGATGATAATGGCAAAAACAGAAAACAACTAACCCATTATCCTGAAAACGACACCACCGCAGGAAAATTTGGATACAGAGCAGGGACTCCTAAACTTCATCCAACCGAAAATTATATCAGTTATCAAAGCAAACAAAATGGCAAATACAGCTTGTACGCCGTAAGCCTGGATGGACAAAAACATTGGAAGCTAACCAACAACACAGAAAATGAAGGTTGGCACGACTGGAGTCCGGATGGAAAATGGTTGGCGATAGAACTTTTTGATAACGACCAAACACAGTTCCATATAGGGCTCATGAACTGGGAAACCAAAGAAATGAATATACTTACCGATGCGACCTATCGGTATCAACAAGCCCCTAATTTTGTACTCAAAGAACTAAACAATTAGAATAAAAGTGTTCACTAAAGAATAATTGGCGGGATACACTTTACCCGCAAATAAAAATACCTGCTGATGAATAAGAAAGTAAGTTTACTGTACTGTCTGATTGCTTTGCCATTTTTTATAATTAGCTGATTAAAATTATGTAGCCTTTATTCCGGACGAGGCAGATTGTCGGCCAACCAAAAAACAGTGTTAAATCAGAGGAAATTAGATTATATCCAACATCTATCTTTAATAAAAAACGGGATCTAGCACGGGCAAACGGGTTGAGCGATAAGAAGTATTTGTTCAGCTTTTTAGGCGTGTGATGCTATCCCCTAATTTGTTATTTTTATAAAACTTTTTTGCCAAAACTCAAAAGTAATTGTAAAAGGAGGATTGTGGATATAATCAATTAGCCCTGATTGTATGCAAATACCGGATCCAATTAGATAAACCATGAAAGAAAATGACAAACAGAACGACCGAATTGCAAAAATGACTTTTGCTTCTGTCTTCCCGCACTACCAATCAAAAATAGAAAGCAAGGGAAGAACAAAAGAAGAATTATATCAGGTTATTGAATGGTTGACAGGCTTTGACCAAAATAAACTTCAAGAACTGATCGACGAGAAAGTAACTTTTGAAACCTTTTTTAACAGAGCAACCTTAAATCCGCAGGCAGAACAAATTACCGGTGTTATATGCGGATATAGAATAGAAGAAATTAAAAATCCGATCACCAGGAAAACGAGGTATTTGGACAAAATTATCGATGAATTGGCTAAGGGTAAAAAAATGGAAAAGATTTTAAGACAAGCACAAACCCCATCTAAAAATGACAAATAACAAAGTTACGCTTCATAGAGTTTTTACGGCAAGTCCGGAAAAAATTTTTAAAGCATTTACCAATGTTGATGCAATGGCTTCCTGGTTGCCCCCTTATGGTTTTATCTGCAAGGTTCACTATATGGAAACAAAAATTGGCGGCAAATACAAAATGTCGTTTACCAATTTCGGAACCGGAAAAAGTCATTCATTTGGTGGCGAATATGTAGAGATTGTACCCAACCAATTATTAAAATACACAGATGAGTTTGACGACCCAAATTTGCCGGGACAAATGATAACGACCATCATGTTGCGTAAAGTAATTTGCGGTACGGAAATTACAGCAATACAAGAAGGAATTCCTGATTCAATACCCACTGAAATGTGTTATCTGGGCTGGCAAGAAAGTTTAGAGAAATTGAAAAAGCTGGTTGAACCAAATATTCCGGACGCATAAAATTGATAACGAATTAAAGCAATAATCAAAATGGCACAGATCAATCCTTACATTCATTTTAACGGTAATGCAGAAGAAGCATTTACTTTTTACAAATCTGTTTTTGGCGGAGAATTCGCGATGGTTATGCGTTTCAAAGATATGTCAAACCCCGATTTCCCAACACCCGAAAAAGAAGCAGAAAAAATAATGCATATGGCACTGCCCATTGGTAAACATAGTGTCTTGATGGGGAGCGATACCCCTGAAAGTTTGGGAAAGCACAACGAGAATGAGAACAGAAGTAAGATCTCTATAAGTGCTGAAAGCAAAGATGAAGCAGACAAATTATTTTACGGACTTTCAGCAGGTGGACAAATTGAGATGCCTATTCAAGACAGTCCGTGGGGTTCCTATTTTGGCATGTTCCGAGACAAATTCGGCTTTGAATGGATGGTGGACTTTGACCCGAAATACAAAGGACAAAGGGAAAACTAAACCCATTTTTGACGAAGGATTAATTGGAGAAATAGACTTGATTTTTTTGCAGATCACCTTTAGAGAACACTAGCTTTAATTGAAAGGATTGTAAGCTTAAAGCTAGTTTGGATAGCGTGAATATGTAGAGTAGATTAAACCCAACCCACTGTTACTTTAGGTGGCCTAACCAATGTAGCGCAAGCACATAGAAGTGGGAATGTAAATAAAATGAAAAACACGATCAAATTCTTAGCGGGCAAAGCATAAAGAAAATACATGATAGACATTTTTAGCGAACGAGCCAGATTTCGGCGCTGGTCTTAAACAAGTAAGATGATCAAATTCTTTCGTAAAATTCGTTATAACCTGATGAATAAAAATAAAACCTCCAAACCTGCCTCGTCGGCAGGCAGGTACCTGAAATACGCTATCGGAGAAATAGTGCTTGTGGTCATTGGGATTTTGATCGCACTTCAAATCAATAATTGGAATGAAAACAGAAAACATCATCAAACCACAAAAATATTAATCAAGCCACTTAAAAACGATTTGAAACTAGATAGTATTCAATTAAATGAAGATATATTGGCATTACAAAATGAATTAGAAATTTTATATGATTTCACCCAAAGATTGTCAGGCCCTTATGCCACCATCGACACACTAAAACAGATAGCAAGGCATGAATATTTACCATTCTTTGATCCAAGCAATGAATTAAATAGAAATACGATCATTTCTTTGTTGAGCACAGGAAATATAGATTACTTTAGTGAAAATATAAAATCCAAAATTTTGAGTCATAATTCAGATCAACTGAAATTATTAAAAATTATGGATCAAAACGTATCTATCTTTCTAGGTTCTCAATATGCGCAAGGGATTGTTACACAAAGTGAAAATCCATATCCAATGATGAGGTCAGCATCAATTAGAGGTCCATTATTGGAAGAATATTGGGCAAATAAAAAGGATGATCAATTTCTGGAAACAATGCTATCAACCATATCAGGGAAAATATTGATGGAGCAACTTGTTCTTTGGTCAAAAAAGAATTTGCTGGAAAAGACAAATGAAATGCTTGTGTATTTGAATAATTGGGAGAAAGATAACGAGTAAAATTGAATAGAAAATTAGGACAAAATGCTAAAGACCCTATTTATATTGGCTCATGTACATGCCCGTTACCACCGAATTAAACCATGAAAAATGTACAACTGCCCATTGGAATATTTGTAGCG
Organism: uncultured Flavobacteriaceae bacterium; assembly: GCA_964631875.1. Lineage (GTDB taxonomy): Bacteria > Bacteroidota > Bacteroidia > Flavobacteriales > Flavobacteriaceae > Namhaeicola. Next base: position 17,357 of record CAZWAN010000043.1, on the reverse strand, counting down.
CTAATGCTACTGTTTTCTTGTACTGATAAAGAAAAGAAAGAACGGCTGGACCACACAAAATGGGCAGAGTTTCAAGGTGGGCCCGACCGAAATCAATTCTCCTCCTTAAGTGAGATAAACTTAGCGAATGTAAAAGACCTGAAGTTGGCCTGGTCTCATTCCCTTCCCGATAGCGGTCAGATGCAAATGAATCCTATTATTATAGACAATATACTGTATGGTATAGGTGCCGATGTACGTCCTTTTGCACTGAATGCATCTACAGGTGAACGCATTTGGATCCATGGTGATCCCTTAAAAGCCTGGCACAGCACAAGTCGTGGTGTGGCTTACTGGTCAAAAGGAAACGACAAACGCATTTATTATGGTATGGGATCTCATCTGTATGCCATCGATGCCATGACGGGTAAATCCATCAAGGATTTCGCAGAAGGGGGTCGACTAGACCTCCACAAGGGATTACCTGAACATGCACAAGAAAAATTTCTGGTTTCTAATGCTCCCGGCACCATTTATAAAGATTTGATCATTGTACCCTTGCGTGTGTCGGAAAGTTCCGATGCAGCACCCGGAGATATCAGGGCCTTTAACCTTTTAACAGGAGAATTGGTCTGGACCTTTCATACCATACCTTACCCCGGGGAGGAAGGCTATGAGACCTGGGAAAATAAAGAGGCCTACAAAAACACGAATATAGGTGCCGTAAATAACTGGTGTGGTATGACCATCGACAGGGAAAATGGCATTGTATATATCCCCTTGGGGTCTGCCTCTCCCGACTTTTTTGGCGGGAACAGATTAGGCGCTAATTTATATTCCGATTGTCTGTTGGCTTTACAGGTAGAAACGGGTGAAAAATTATGGCATTTTCAATTTACACACCACGATATTTGGGATAGAGATCTTCCATCAACGCCTAATTTAATTGAGGTAAACAGGGATGGAAAGAAAATAAAGGCCATAGCCCAGGTGACAAAACAAGGTTATGTTTATGTCTTTGACCGATTTACAGGAGAGCCCTTGTTTGATATAGAAGAGGTACCGGTTCCCGGCTCTGAATTACAAGGTGAAAAAGCATTTGCTACCCAACCCATTCCAACCAAACCCAAGCCATTTGCAAGAAGAGCTGATGAATTGACAGAAGCAGATATAAGTCCGTATGCCAAAAACAAAGAAGAACTTTTACAACTATTCAGAAATGCCGATAAACGGTTTTATGCGGCACCAGGTTTAGATACGGTTCTTTTACTTCCGGGTTACGACGGGGGTGCAGAATGGGGCGGTGCTGCGGCAGATCCTGAAAACGGGATCATCTATGTAAACAGCAACGAAATGGCTTGGTTTTTAACCATGTCAAAAACAGAATCCTATTCTTCGGCAGGTCTATCCGCAGGAGAACAATTATATCAAAAGGCCTGTGCTGCTTGTCATCAAAAAAATCGCTTAGGTTCCCCTGCAAGCAATATCCCATCTCTTGAAAATATGCAGGATAAGTTTAACATGACGGAGTTGACCGATCATATAGAAAAAGGAAAAGGAATGATGCCCGGTTTTCCTCATTTATCCGCCGAAGAAAAAGAAGTAATCGTGAAATACCTGCTCGATCTTGAAAGTGATAAACAAGAAGTAAGCGCAATAAACAACGAGTATCAGGATCCGTTTAGCCATGGAGGATATCATAAATTTTTGGATAGTGAAGGTCTTCCGGCTATTGCTCCTCCCTGGGGCACCCTAAACGCTATTGACCTTAATAATGGAGAATACCTATGGAAAATTCCATTGGGTGAAACACCCGAACTGAAAGAAAAGGGATATCCAACCACAGGTACCGAAAACTATGGCGGACCTGCCATAACCAAAAACGGATTGTTATTTATTGCCGGAACCATAGATGGTGTTTTTAGGGCCTTCAATAGACATACGGGTGAGTTGTTGTGGGAATATCAACTCCCTGCTCCGGCCTTTGCTACACCTGCTATTTACGAATCGAATGGGAAAGAGTTTGTCGTGGTGGTTTGTGGGGGAGAAAAACTTGGTACTCCGAAAGGGAATAGGGTTGTTGCTTTTTCGCTATAATGGTTTTATGGGCAACCATTTTTATACATGCTCGCAAGAAAAATAGCTTAACGATGAAAAGTATAATTTTAGTGACCTGCTCCTTAGCCTGACATATTTTGAAGTGGCAGGTCGAACAGAAATTACACTGGAACCCTCTAGTGTAGAAATTAGCGGCTATTGTTCACTATGCTAGAGTCTTTTCGCTTTTATTTGCTAAATTCGTTTAGAGCACGCAACCGAACAATGGAAAAACATTTTTAGCGAACGAGCCGGATTGCCACGCTGGACTTAAACGAGTATGATGATTAAATTTTTTAGACGAATTCGATACGACCTTATGGAGAAAAATAAAACAGGAAAATACCTGAAATACGCCATTGGCGAGATCGTACTGGTGGTTATAGGAATCTTAATCGCATTACAGATCAATAATTGGAATGAGCGCAGAAAAGCTTTAATTGATGAAAAATCAACTATTGCAAGCCTAAAACTGGAGTTTCAAAAAAATTTGTCAGATCTTGAATCTAACATGCAAGCCATCAATGGTTTTATAAATGCAGGAAATATTTTGTTAGAACATACTGGCCCGGATTACGAGTACGGTTCATTAAAGGAAGTTGATAGCTTAATTAATATGACTGTAAGGATGGCAGTTTGGGACCCTAGCCTATACACACTAAGTAATATTAAAAATTCGGGCAAATTGTCCAATTTGTCAAATAATGATTTAAAGGAGCAATTGATTGAATGGGAAAGCTTTTATACCAATTTATTAAGTTGGTATGATTTTTATGTTTCTGGAGGAAAAAAATATTTTGAATATTTAGAGGAACATGCCCTAATGAGAAACATAAATGTTCAAAGTGATTTTAAAAACGAATTCTCCAAGTTTGAAGGCAGCAATCATCGTCTGCTTAATCAGCCTCTATTTGAGAATATTTTAGTCAATAGGGTTTTTCAGAATGGTTTTATTTTAGGATTTTATGAAGAGGCCCAAAATCGACATCTAAACATCATTAAACAATGTGAGACCTATGAAAAATAGTTATAAACATTTCAATAGGTAATAGAATAAACGATTAAAAAAATAATTAATTTTTTTAGACGGCGGAGCGTAAAGAAAATATCTAACAGACATTTTTAGAGAACGAGCCGGATTGCCGCGCTGGCCTTAAATAATAATTATGATCAAGTTTTTTAGAAATTTTCGCCAAAACTTACTGATGGAAAACAAAACGGGAAAATATCTTAAATACGCCATGGGCGAAATTGTGTTGGTAGTCATTGGAATTTTGATAGCCTTACAGATCAATAACTGGAATGAAGACAGAAAAGAAGCAATAAAAGAAAATCAATTGCTTAATAATTTACAGGGTGAATTTAAAGACAATCTTCAAGACCTTGATTCTATTGCCATAGAGGTTGATAAGGTTATACTATCTCTGGAAAAAGTGTTTGACATGTTCTCTCCCTCCTCTACCCATGTTTCGCAAGATTCGTTAAACGCTTGGCTTTCCAAAGCCATGTATTCACCAAATTGGAAACCTAGTGAGTTCCTGCTCAACAGTATGAACAATTCCGGAAGTATAGCCGAATTAAAAAATGAAAATTTAAAACTTTTACTCTATAAATGGTCCAGACAACAAAAAGAAATGAATGAAGTTAGACTTAGAACCGAGAGAACCGGAGAAGAAATAATACTATACCTCAAAGAATATGGGTCTTTGAGAAACTTGGATGTTACCAGTCCCGATTTTAAGTATGAACCTTCAGCCTTAGCCATAAATAATCTATCGTTATTGTCGGATCCCAAATTTGAAAATCATATCGATGACAAATTATTTATGTATAAAACCACGAAAATTTGGCTTGATAGAGCAAAAAAAACCGTTGTTCAATTGATTGATGAAACAAGGCAATAATATTGTAAGATATCATGATCAAGTTTTTTAGACATATTCGCCAAAACTTACTGATGGAAAAACAAAACCTCTAAACCTGCCTTGTCGGCAGGCAGGTACCTGAAATAAGCTATTCAGGAAATTGTGCCTGCGGTGATCGGGATTTTGATTGTGCTTTATAACAATAACCTTTACGAAGCAAAAAAGGTAAGAAAAAGTGAAATTCAACTCTACCAAAATGCCATATGAGATCTGCGAGAAGAGGCAAAAAATATTTAGACGAATATGAAATCGTTTAGAGGATATCAGGATACCTATGTTGATATTTATCAAGAAAGTCTTGGACGAACTATTGCGAATGAAAAATTAATTATGTAGAGGCGATGACCAATGAGGATATAGAAACTTTGACAAATAGTAAACCCATAGATTCATATTAATAAAATATCGAACGCACAACCCTGTTTATTGTCATAAAAAACCAATACTTTTAACAGACTGTTTTAATAGATACTCTAAACCAAAAGAGAAAAACATGAGAAATTTATCAGGCCTTTTACTATTTGTTTTACTACTTGTATCAAGTTGCACAAATAGCCCGAAAGAGAACATCAGTGTAGCTGAAAAAAGCAGTTATTGGGATTATTCCAACAGCGAAGACCAAAGTACGGGCGGTATTCAAATGATTCCCATAAAAACCGAAAAGGGCACTTTTAATGTTTATACCAAGCGTATGGGTAATAACCCAAAAATGCGCCTGTTATTATTACATGGAGGTCCGGGTGGAACACATGAAGAATTTGGGAATTTCGAAGGCTATTTGCCCAATGAAGAAATTGAGTACATCTATTACGACCAGCTGGATTCCTACTATAGTGACAAACCCGGCGACCCATCGCTTTGGACAACCGAACATTTTGTGGAAGAAGTAGAGCAAGTGCGAAAAGCCTTAAACCTCAACCAAGATAATTTTTACCTGCTCGGACAATCCTGGGGTGGTATACTCGCCATGGAATATGCATTAAAATACCAGGACAACTTAAAGGGACTTATCATTTCCAATATGGTAGCCAGTGTTCCGCAATACAACCTATACGCTCAAGATGTTTTAGGTCCGCAATTACCCGAAGAGGTGTTGAAGGAGATCAAAGCCATAGAAGCCAATAAAGATTACACCAACCCGAGGTATGAAGAACTTTTGATGACCCACTATTACACTGCCCATATTTTACGAAAGCCGCTCGATAAGTGGCCGAAATCTGTGCTCTTATTGTTTGAGCATTTAAACCCTGAAATTTATATCTATATGCAAGGACCAAGCGAATTCGGTATTACAGGTGAGGCCACTTTAAAGGATTGGGATGTATCCGGCAGACTAAAAGAAATTAGGGTACCTACTTTAATGCTGGGGGCAAAATACGACACCATGGATCCGGCCTATATGGAGTGGATGGCTAAAGAAGTGCAAAACGGAAGAAGCGTGATTACCGATGGTAGTCATTTATCGCAATTTGATGATCCAAAAACATATTTCAATGGGTTAATTTCCTTTATAAAAGATGTGAACACAGGAGAATTCAAATAAACCCCATACACAAATTAGTTGTGCTCAGTACGGCAATTGCAGGAATTTAACGATCAAAGTACTGTTAACCTCAAACTCAGGACTTTGAAATCCTTTCCAAGACCGAAGTCAGCTGAGTGAATTCTTTATTTGCCTAACCAAATAAACCATTGAACTCAAACCAATAGCCCGCTTAATCTGCCGGTAATGAACCCCGGATGATAGGGACTTTGAACTCTTTTAAATCCTTGACAAGATTGCCAATTCTAAAACTGGACAGTTGGAATACCAATAGTACCTAAAATACTGATGAACCCTAATATCTTCATTCCTGATGGATCTATAGTTCATACAAAAGAACAATCATTACTCATGACCTGTGCTCAAGAACATAAAAAATCTTTATATTCGAAAAGACTAAAAAACAGCAAATGAAAAACAACTCCTTTTTGATCATGGCTATTCTAATGGGGCTGATCAGCAACACAGGCATAGCGCAAAAAAATACGGCGGAATTAAAAAATACTACCCGGGGTTATATTGACAAACAGTTTGGTTCGCTAAGTCAGCTGAGTGACCAGATATGGGCTTTTGAAGAGATCGCTTTTCAGGAAACCCAATCTTCAGAAGCACTTTCAAACTATGCCGAACAACTGGGTTTCAGGGTACAACGGGGTGTAGCAGAAATACCTACCGCCTTCGTGGCCGAATTTGGATCGGGATCTCCTGTGATCGGTATCCTTGGAGAGTTTGATGCCCTACCAGGCTTGTCTCAAAACAAAGTACCCTATAAAAGTCCGCTAAACGAAGGTTCTCCCGGACATGGTTGCGGACATAATCTATTTGGGGTGGCTTCTTTAGGTGCTGCAGCAGCCATCAAGGAATTGATCGAACAGGGAAGAATAAAAGGTACTGTCCGTTTTTACGGCACGCCGGCTGAAGAGAAATTTTTTGGTAAACTCTGGATGGTGCGGGAAGGATTGTTCAAAGATGTGGATGTGGTATTGGACTGGCATCCTCAAGATGAAACCAAGACTGCGGTTCAAAAAGGACTGGCACTGGTCGATTTTCTGGTCGAGTTTCATGGGCAAGCGGCACATGCCGCTTCCGACCCTTGGAATGGCCGGTCGGCTTCAGATGCCCTTGAACTGTATACTACCGGAATCAATTATTACAGAGAGCATGTAAAACCCACTGTGCGTATACATTACCATATCCAGGATGCCGGACAGGTGGTGAATGTGGTACCCGACTACAGCCGTATTTGGGTGAGGGTAAGAGACAGCGGACGAGAAGGTTTACAGCCCGTTTATGAGCAGGTGCAAAAAATGGCGGAAGGCGCAGCGATCATGGCTAATGTAAGTCATGAGGTACAACTCATCTCTGGCGTACATGAAATACTGGTGAACAGGGTTGGATCTGCGGCACTGCAAAAGAATTTGGAAGCACTTGGCCCCATTACTTATACAGCGGAGGAGCAGGAATTTGCCAAGAAGATACAGGAAGCCACCGGAAAGCCAACCATCGGATTGGTATCGGAGATAAAACCCATGGAAGAAACCTTAAAAGACAGCCCTGGAGGAAGTACCGATGTGGGTGATGTGAGCTGGAATGTTCCGGTGATCAGAATGAGTGCAACTACTGCACCCAATGGTACTCCCTGGCATTCCTGGGCCGTTGTTGCGGCCGGCGGCATGTCTATCGGTCACAAAGGAATGGCTTATGCAGCAAAGGCCCTGTCCATGACCATGGTGGATCTGTTCCAAAACCCGGAACTGATCAAGTCTGTAAAAGCAGAATTCAAGGAGAAAAAAGGAAATTATCAATATAAAGGAATGGTACCCGACGGGCCGCCGCCCATCCTTTCCAAACTGCAATAAACTGTATATAGGCAAAACTTCGGCGCATGAAAAAGGTTTTGAAATTATTGTTTTTAATAAAGAAATGGTTTTGTAGATTTATCTAATTAAAAATTCAATCGATTGAAAGAAGAATATTACAAATGGTACTCACCTACTTTGAGCAAAGAAATAGAAATGCTTGTTTTTGGACATGCCGGCTATCCTGTAATTCTGTTTCCAACCACCATGGGCAAACACAATGAATGTAGAGATATGCAACTCATAGAATCTGTCAGATGGTTTTTGGAACAAGGACTGGTCCAAATTTATTGTCCGGACAGTATTAATGAATTAAGCTGGTATAACAAAGGCATTCATCCTTCTCAGCGTGCCAAAAACCATGACTGGTACGATCAGTTCGTCATGAATGAGCTGGTAAATAAAATTTGTCATGAAAAAGGTTTACAAAAAGTAGCGGTTGCAGGACCAAGTTTTGGCGGTTATCAAGCTGCCAATTTTGCATTTAGACATCCTGAAAAAGTGAGTCACATGTTTAGCATGAGCGGATCTTTTGATATAAAAGATTTTGTTGGTGATTATTATGATGACACTGTGTATTTCAATAATCCGGTAGATTTTTTACCTGATGCCAATCATCCTGATTTATGGCAAATGAAAATTATTCTGGGGGTTGGCGAATGGGATATTTGTTTAGAAGCAAATAAAAGATTGGCTAAAATACTCAGCGATAAAAATATACCTTTTTGGTATGATGAACGTAAATGGGCCTTACATGATTGGCCTATTTGGAGGCAAATGTTTCCGCATTATTTATCCAAAATATAATTAACTAAAACACAATTTTTATGAAAAAAATCGGAATTTTATTTGGGCAAGAAAATACGTTTCCTCAAGCATTTATTAATCGTGTAAACGAAAAAATTGAAGCAGAAGGTATTAAAAACATGATCGCTGAGTCCGTTACTATTGAAACCGTAGAACAAGGAAAATCTGATGAATACGCTGTAATAATAGATAGAATTTCGCAAGATGTACCGTTTTATAGAGCTTATTTAAAAAATGCAGCCATTACCGGTACCGCCGTTATAAATAATCCGTTTTGGTGGAGCGCTGATGAGAAATTTTTTAACAATGCTTTAGCCGAAAAAATTGGAGTTCCGGTACCTAAAACCTTTATTTTACCTACATCGCACAGACCACCTGACACAACTGAAAATTCATTCAGAAATATGAAATTCCCTTTTAATTGGGAAAAAATGTTTGAAACGATAGGTTTCCCGGCTTACATGAAACCTCATGATGGTGGAGGCTGGAAAAGTGTTTATAAAGTAGAAAACCCCGAAGACTTATGGAAAAAGCACGGTGAGACCGAACATTTGGTCATGATGCTCCAAGAAGAAATAAAATTTACTGAATACTTTAGGTGCTATGTTTTAAATACAGATAAGGTTCATATCATGCAATACGAGCCTCGCAATCCACATCATCTGCGATATGTTATTGATGGACCACCGGTAAAAAAAGAAACTTTGGCCTTGGTTGAAAAATATTGCATCCGATTAAACAAAGCTTTAGGTTACGATTTTAATACTGTAGAGTTTGCTGTTAGAGATGGCATTCCCTATGCCATTGATTTTTGTAATCCTGCACCGGATGCCGATATTCATTCTGTCGGTAAGGAAAATTTTGATTGGATTGTTGAGAATGCCGCTTTGATGGCGATTGAAAAAGCAAAACAATACAAAAAAGGTAAAATGAATTTAACTTGGGGTACTTTTGTAAAAGATCAAATTACCGGTAAAAAAACACCCTTGAAATAACATTCATCCATGGATTTTACACTAGGCATAGAAGAAGAATATCAGGTAATTGACCCTGTGACAAGAGAACTGATATCTCATGATCAGCAAATTGTTATTGAGGCAGCAAAAGTACTTGATGAGCAAGTAAAAGCAGAAATGCATCAAGCTGTTGTAGAAGTGGGCACGAATATTTGCAAAAATATTATGGAGGCCAGAACAGAAATTACCTACTTGAGAAAATCAATTTCTGACATAGCAAAGAGTTTAGGATTTAGAATTGGAGCAGCCGGCACACATCCATTTTCGGAATGGCAAAAACAACTTATAACACCTAATCCCAGATACGATGAAATTGTTAATGAACTGCAAGACACGGCACGTTCTAACTTGATTTTCGGCCTGCACGTACATGTGGGTATTGAAGATAAAGCATTAGCGCTTCACCTTACCAACGCAATGCGCTATTTTTTGCCTCATCTTTTTGCATTATCTACAAATTCTCCATTTTGGGAAGGTAGAAATACGGGCTTCAAATCGTTTCGATCCAAAGTATTTGATAAATTTCCAAGAACGGGTATTCCCGGTGTATTTGATAACTTGGCAGATTATGAAAATTATGTAAATCTTTTAGTGAAAACTAAATGTATAGATAATCCAAAAAAAATCTGGTGGGATATTCGGGTTCATCCATTTTTCCCGACACTCGAAGTACGTATTTGCGATGCCCAAATGACCATAGATGAAACCATAAGCATCGCAGCACTAATTCAAGCGATCGTTGTAAAACTTTATAGACTTAAATTACAAAATCTAAATTTTATTACTTATCACAGAGCCCTCATTAATGAAAATAAATGGAGAGCAAGCAGGTATGGTATTGAGGGAAAACTGATTGATTTTGGCAAAGAATGTGAAGTTGAAACACGCCTTCTGCTTGAAGAATTATTATTATTTGTTGATGATGTTATTGATGATTTAGACTCTAGAAAAGACATTGAAAACATAAGAAATATGATAAAAAATGGTACTGGAGCCGATAGACAATTAGCCGTTTTTAATGAAACCAATGATTTGACAAAAGTAGTAGACTATATTATGGAGCAAACCATTCTAGGCACTTAATTGAATGATGATGGAGAATGAAAAAGTAAAATTAGCGATTTTAGATATGAACAACAATGAACCTAACCAAGGTTTGCGTTGTATTATTGATATTGTAAAATCCTTTGAAAATTCAATAGATTATAAGGTTTTTGATGTAAGAGCCAAAAATGAACTACCTGATTTAAGCTATGATATTTACATTTCAAGTGGTGGTCCCGGAAGCCCTTTAGAGGAAGGGAAATGGAGACAACCCTATTTGAATTTAATACAAACCCTTTGGGATTTTAATCTGAGATCCCATACTGAAAAAAAGCACGTTTTCTTTATTTGCTACTCTTTCCAGGTAGTTTGCGATTATTTTGAACTAGGAGAAATTAAACCCCGTAAAAGCACGTCATTTGGGATCTTACCGGTCCACAAAACAGCGGCAGGTAAAAAAGATAGAATGTTAAATGGTTTAAGCGATCCGTTTTATGCAGTTGATTCTCGTGATTGGCAGCTCATACAACCCAGGTTAAAAGTTTTTAAAGAACATGGAGCCTCCATACTTAGTTTAGAAAAAATAAGAACACATGTAGAATACGAACGTGCGATCATGGCAGTACGTTTTTCTGAAGAATTTGTAGGTACTCAATTTCATCCAGAGGCAGATCCTATTGGTATGGCAGCCCATTTTTCTGAAGATATGATTAAACAAAAAATAATAACCAATTTTGGTGAGGCTAAGTATAATCAGATGATGGAGAGAATGAATGATCCTGATAAAATCACTAGAACATACACCACCATTTTGCCAACATTCATTAAAACGGCAATAAATCATTTGACGGATCCTTTAATTTTCTAAAATTTTATGATAAAAGAACATCGAAAGTATTTTAATGAAAATTTTACTCAAGAAAATCATGAGGGCATGTTGCGTGAAATTAAGGAAAGATTTAACCATCAACCTGGATTTAAAATTGCAGAAACACCCGTTTTCATTCCTCATATTTTAAGAGACCGACTATTTGAAGCCACGGAAGAAATTATGGGTTTCATCAACCATCCTGATTTTAAAAAGATAACAAATGACGCTTTTTACAGCCCTGAAATTATCATTCCGAATGAAGATGAAAAACCAAAATTTATTCAATTAGACTTTGGTATTACTTTAGATGAAGAAGGTAATCCCATGCCTAAATTAATTGAACTTCAAGGGTTTCCATCATTATATTTTTATCAAGAATTTTTAGCAAGAATGCTGAGGAAATATTACAAAATTCCAGAGGGATTTTCTATTCATCCTAATAGCATTACACATGTAGAATTTATCGAATTATTGCGATCTGAAATTGTGGGTGACACAGATCCAAAGCAAGTGATCTTATTGGAAATTGAACCCGAAAAACAAGCAACAGCTATTGATTTTTATGCTACTGAAGCTATATTGGGGATTAAAATACTATGTATTACAAAACTTAAAAAAAGAGGAAAACAGCTTTTTTATTTGGATGAAGAAGGTAATGAAATAGTCGTTTTAAAGATTTATAATAGAGTTATTTTTGATGAATTATATCAAAGACCTGATCTGAAAAGAGAATTTCATTTTACCGATGAGGTCGATGTAAAATGGATAGGGCATCCGAATTGGTTTTTCAGAATAAGTAAATTCATTATGCCTTTCTTAACGGGTAAATATGTACCTAGATCATACCTTTTAGACAAAATTGAAAAACTGCCTGCCGATCTCGAAAATTATGTTTTGAAACCTTTATACTCTTTCGCCGGTGCCGGAGTTCATATTAATGTTACTCCGGAAATCATTCAAAATGTTGTTGATAAATCTAATTATATCCTTCAGGAAAAAGTCATATACCATCCGATAATTGAAACGAAAGATGTTCCTGCCAAATGTGAAATACGAATTATGTTGCTTCACAATGAAAAAACCGATAAAATTCAAGTGATCAGCAACCTTGTACGTTTAAGCAAAGGCGAAATGGTTGGTGTAAAATATAATAAAGACAAAACTTGGGTTGGCGGTACTACCGGCTTTTTCGAGATATAAATCCTTGTATTTAACCGAGGAAAATCTACCTCAATTTATCGGGTGCCGGTAAACTTGCATGAAATTCGTTGGCTATTCGCTGCGTGTAATGATCCAATAATTCTAGAATACGCTCACTCGAATCTGAAACCACAATAAATCCAATATGCCATTTTTTATGCATACGCCAAACAATTTCTCTATCAGTAAAACTAGAAGTATCAGGGTATTCATATCGACTTAAAGACACAACTATACCAGCGTATTTATCAATAATTTCAGGCAATACATAGGCTTCGTTTTTTAATTGATCCGATTCAATTTTTGCCCATTCACTCCATAAATTAACTCCGGATGCAAAAGCAACCATTTCTGCTAAATTAGCACCTCCAACTCTGGAGGATGTTTCAAGAAAAAACAATTCTCCTGTCTCTTTAGAAGCAATAAACTCAGTATGCGAGGCCCCATATTTCATCCCAAAAGCTTTCATCACCTCGGCATTCATTTTACCCAATGCTTTTTCAACTTTATCACCAAGCTTACAAGTTGCAGATCTAAATATACCGCCTCCATGAGCAACCTCAAAAGGCGTGTCTAAATATTTGCTGACACGCGAAAAAACGACTTTACCATCAAAGTTCAAACCATCTACATGATACACATCTCCGGGAGCAAATTTCTCCACTAAAAAATTGTCGCGCTCATCTCCTAAGCTATGGATTACTTGCCATAGTTCATCTTTGGAATGTATTTTTTTAATACCGGCTGCTGATGCTTCAGACCTTGGTTTTAATAACCATGGCGGACTTACCGTATCGGCATAATGATTGATAAGATCATCATTAAACAATGCTGTAAATTCCGGCACGTTAACACCCTCATTTTTAGCCTTGACACGCATGGCTAATTTATCTCTAAAATAACGCGAGGTAGTACTTCCCATTCCCGGCATTCTAAAATGTTCACGAATAGCAGCCACATGTTCTACATCAAAATCATCCAACGCAACAAAACGATCGAACTTTATACTTCTATATTTATAAGCTAATCCTTTAATAATATCGTTTGTATTCCACTTGTCAATATAAAAGGTATCATCAATTGATTCCCATGGCCAATTTTCATGCTCTAGCTCTTTCATCGTGAGTAAATACACGTTATTGCCTTCAGCTTTACAGCGCTTTATAAAATCTTCACCTTTAAAATAAGTGGAAATACAAATAAAATTAAGTGGTTGTTTTGACAAGATTCTCTAGTTTAAAGACTTTATATAATTCGTAATCAATTTTACCCCAAACCCTGAGGCACTTTTCATTTTTGAATAGGGTGAGTCTCCAAAAGAAACACCGGCTATATCCAAATGCATCCAGCTTTTGTGAGACTCCGTAAAAGCTTCTAAAAATTTTGCGGCATTTATGGCTCCGGCAACTGGCTTACCGCTAAAGTTACGCAAATCTGCAATATCTGAGTGTAAATCTGCTTCATAATCTTCAAATAAGGGCAATTGCCAAACTCGTTCGTTGGTTTTAAAACCTACATCTGACATGGCTGCAGCCATATCCGTATTATTGGTAAACATGCCCGCGGCAGCAGAACCTAAAGTCCTCACTACGCTACCCGTTAAGGTTGCCAAATCGATAATTTTTTCCGGTTTAAATTCTTTAATCAAATAACTCAATCCATCGGCTAAAACGAGACGTCCTTCGGCATCAGTATCAATAATTTCAATAGTTTTCCCGGAATAAGAATTAATTACATCTCCCGGTCTGTAGCTGTTTTTATCAACGGCATTTTCCGCGGAAGCGACAATACCGACAAGGTTTACATTAAGTTTTAATTTAGCAACTAATTCAACAACGCCCAATACAACTGCTGCACCACCCATATCACTTTTCATGTAGTGCAAATTGGTTGAAGGTTTTATGGAAAGTCCACCCGAATCGAAGGTAATACCTTTGCCGACCAAACCAATATCGATTCTGGCATTGGATTTTGTAATGTACTCAATTACAATAACTACCGGCGGATTCACACTGCCTTTTCCAACCGCAATTACGGCATCAAAACCCTGTTTTTTTAGTTCATCCTGATGTAAAACTGTGCATTTGTATTGGTATTTTTCAGCCGATTTGGTTGCCCATTCTCCCAGATATTCCGGAGTTTTATGGTTGGCCGGCGCATCGACTAATGCTTTTATCTGATTGATTGTTTCGCCTGTACACTTACCTTCATCCAATAACTTTTCAATATTGTTTTTAGATATAAAATTAATTTCTAGGTCAACTTCTTTTTTTGGCTCAGATTTAAACTGACCCATTTCGTAATTCGTCAATTCTAAACCAATGACTGCCTGGGTTATCTCGTCATCTGACAACAATTCCCCATACACTTGTATACTTTTTACCCAATTTTTTTTGGTGTCAAACGCCAGTTTTCTAAAAGCTTCTTCTGTTTTGATAGCATCTTTTTCTTCTCCTAATCCTAAAAGATATATTCTATTGCCCGATGCTCCATAAACGAGATGATAAGTTGAAAATTCACCTTCAAAATCAAGGTTCTTCACTGAAGTAAATTCCGCTAGATGCATTAGGTTTCCTTTTTTACAAGGAATAATGATGTCTTTCGCTTTATCTGTATGTTGAACCTGTGTAAATCTCATGATTGTTTATTAAAAAAAAGCCATTGTATCGCTTTAGGAAATTCCTCTCGCCAATGCACTTCAGAATGATTGCCCAATTCATTTACCGAAAAATGAAAATCTATATTATGCCCTTTCACCATTTTATTTCTTATGAGGGTTTCCATTTGTCTGGTATTTGGTAAATGTTCCTCGCTTTCTTGCCCTCCCGAATATAAATAAATTCTGGATTCTTCTAATGGGGTAAACGATTTAATATGATTAAAGATCTTTCTCGAAATCCATAAACTAGGTGAGAAAATCATCATTTTTCCAAAAACTCCCGGATTAGATAAGCCGGCGTACAAACTTATCAACCCGCCCATAGAACTTCCTCCAATTCCCGTATGCACAAAATCGGTTAGGGTGCGGTAATGATTATTGATGTACGGAATTAATTTTTCAATCATAAATTGAATATAAAAAACACCTTTCCCTTGGCCAAAACGCGGGTGGTAATAAGGTAGATATTCAATAATGCGTTCATTTTCTCCGTGGTCTATGGCAATAATAATAAGGTCTTTAAGTCCTTCTTCAGCTAATTTTGCCAAGGATTTATCTATTGCCCAATCACCATATTGCGCTAATGGATTAAATAAATTTTGCCCATCTTGAAGATATAAAACCGGATATTTCTTATCTGTTTGATAATAATCATGAGGTAATAATGCCGAAATTTTTCTGGTGGTATTTAAGTGTTGTATTTCGTAAGCCTCTTCTATAACTTCAATAATAGGCTTAAACTCGGTCATCGTCATTTATAAAAATTTAGAAAACGAAAATACATTTTTAAGTAGAAAAATGCTATAAAAGTTTAGTTAGATATTAACAAAAAGCTTTACTAACTATACCAAACAGTATAGCCTTTTCTGCGCAATTCTTTGGCTAAGTTCTCCTTCATTTTTAAATCTTCCTATCGTAAAAAATTGACACCATATGACTACCTAAAACCTGGCCATTACTAAGATCTGACCCCTCCTGAATAATGGTGACCCAATTTTAATCCTTACTAACAAAAAACCACGAAGTGATCAGGTGGTCTCAGGTGCCTTTCATATCAAAAATTTTAGCCAACTTAAAGAGCCTGGGCAAACAATTGATGGGAACAACTTTTTTTTTTTGTAACTTAACAACCTGTAAACAAAATATTTAGTTATGAGAAAAAACATATTAAACTTGCTGGTAATTTTGGCTGTCCTGAGTATTTCATGCAATCAGTCAGGAAAGAGTAAAGAAACGAATACAGATTCGGCCACAAAAGTTACTCCGGAATCGTTTATACGCGCTGAAACTGACAACATGTATGCTCAAATGATCAAAAATGCCGGCGGTACAAATCAGTTTTTTCATTTTAGAACTCCTACCCCTTTAGACAAACAAACGGTCATCAGAATGAATCGGGATGTTTTGTATTCGGGAGGGGTTTTCGATGCCAAAGAGGGACTTGAAATAACATTTCCGGAAATGCCGGATACCCGCTATGCTTCGGTTTATATTCTTGATAACGACCATTATGTTCAGGATATATTTTATAAACCGGGAGTATACCGGGTAGAAGGCAATACAAGGTTTCTTTATGTAATCGTTCGTGTTCAGGTTTTGAATTCAGAAGATGCTGATGAGATACAAATGGTGAATGGACTCCAGGACAAATTCATAGTAAAATCTGTTGCCAATGAAGAATTTCCTGAACTTACGTGGGATGTAAAGTCGTTGGATTCTCTTAGGGCGGTTTATAATCAAGAAAGCGCCAATTATTCCAGCTGGAAAGGCATGATGGGAAAAAGAGGTGAAGTAAACGAAGAAACCAGACACATAGCTGCAGCTGCGGCTTGGGGTTTGTTACCCGAAGAGGCGGCTACCTATTTAAACTACAAACCAACAGATAGTAACCGGGATAAATGCTATTCTGCGACCTATAAAATTCCTGAAAATAATGGATTTTGGTCCATTACAGTCTATGGAGATGACGGCTATATAAAGTCGGAGAACTGTCTGTTGAATGGTTCAAATGTGAAATTAAACGAGGATGATACCTTCACCGTTTTTTATGGCACGAAAGAGGCCTGTGGAGATGTACCCAACAGGCTGGATGCGCCTGAGGGATGGAATATACTGTTCAGGATTTACAGACCGGGAGAATCTGTTCTTAAAGGTGACTTCACCTTACCAGAAATGCACTAAAACATTTGTAGAAAAATCGTCTGCCACATTTTTTAGACCTTAGTACAAGTGAATTGCTAAATATCCGGGTGTGAAGCCAGTTAAAACTGCTCAACAGTTTGCCGGGTGAGCATCAACCGAGTTGCCACTAAACCTGCAATTGACCGTCGGGAGAAATACTGACCCGTGCTCAAAAA
>CAZWAN010000042.1:0-22552 GCA_964631875.1 uncultured Flavobacteriaceae bacterium | reverse complement strand
GTTTACAAGGTTTTAAGATGCTGATAATCTGTCAATGATCATCTTTCAATTTCAGTACCAGGAAGTTTTGAATAAAATTAGAACAATTGATTTTTTTATACACTGATCTGTATCAGTACAATGGTAATTATGACTTTTTTTTAGCCTTTTAAGGGTTATGGAAAATGGGAGAGGTTTTGGAAAATGGAATGCAGGCTCTAAATTACTTTGTACAGATTTACTTCAATTCATTCTCAATGAGAAGTATGATTTCTTCAGCTTTGTTCATTAACACAGCCGTCTCCTGATTGGTAATCATAAAAAGGGTGGCTCTTCTATTCAATAAATTTAAAAATTCTTGATCGCCCAGTATGGCTGAATAATCACTTTTTACCACAGGACTATCAGGCAGGCTTTCTACTGTAACTTGTGTAAAACGTGCCCTGGGGAATTTAAAAACTTTCACCAAATCGTTCCATGAAACATGTTTTCCCAACATATCCGAATATCTTCCAACGTATAAATCATTCTGAATGACCTCATCTTCTATCACATCGGACACATCGCCGGGCCATTGGATCAACTTCCCCTTAAGTGTTTGATTCCTGATCAAATTGATTTTCCCAGAAGTAAGCAAAACATTTAAAGACCCCGACTGATTGTTAAAGGTTGGACCTGATAAAGTCTTGCTGAATAAGCTGTCTAGATATGTGCCAGGATAATGGCCAACTTTATCGGGCGAAATTTTAAAGATTTCTTTTGTTGTCGAGATCAATTCACTTCTTATCAGGTTTAACGTTTCAAATTCTTCTATGGCATTGCTAAAATCTTCCTTCAAGTTGCTCAAAATTACTTTTTCTTCCAGACGATCCATTCTCTTTTGATTCCAGCTGTTCACTTGCAGCGCAAGCAGAATACCTACCATGACCAGGACGATCTCACCGAGGGCGTATTTCAAATACCTTCCGGTTTTGTTTTATATCAGTAAGTTTTGACGAATATGTCTAAAAAATTTGATCATTGGTGTTGTAGGTTCTCTATCTTAAATTTCGACGGCTTTGACCCTTTTTCTTTGCCTAAAATGGAATTCAGCTCAACTGGAAAGATAAGATATTTTGATGAACGTGCATTTATTGAATTTAAAAGGCCATATCGAAATGTAGCTATTCTTGTGAGAACTACATTAAATGGAATGGCGGTTTTTCAAATTTGTAAAGATCAAGTATCCAATAAAAAACCATTCAGAAACAATCAATAAGATGATCATCCAATTTAAATTCATCTTTCCTGGCTTTTAACTTTTACTCTTCAATAGATTCTTTCCAAATAGATCTAGGGATTAGTTTGATAATCAATGAGATCAATAATGGAACGATGATGACATCGTATAGTTCGCTTGAGTTTGAATTTAGAATAATTTTGGTGCAAATTGTGTTAGGTAAATTCTCCAATTTTTCCAGATATGACCTCCTTCTGATTCTATATATTCATAATTCATCCCCAACTCATCAAGTTTTTTTCTAAACTCCAAATTGGCATCAAGTAAGAAATCTGATTTTCCAATGGCGATCCAATACAATGCGTAACCATTATTCATCTGATCTTTCAGTGTTTCATCAAAATTGGAATATACCTTGCCGGTGGCATCTTCCCTCGGCATGATAGCCGCAGAAAATAAGCCCATATAATCAAATGTGTTAGGGTAATACCGAGAAATGTGCAAGGTATGGTATCCGCCCATGGATAAACCGGCAATGGCACGGTACTTTTTGTTGGCCAATACCCGATAATTCCGCTCAATAAAATAAATGATATCCATAAAATTAGCCTCATAGGTTCCATCCATGGTTCTTGGAATCATAAAATTGGGTTTGTAAAATCCATCAGATCCCTCTCCGGGGGCTGCGTCTTGCGAAACATTTCCGTTAGGCATCACTACTATCATGGGTTTTGCTTTTCCCAAAGCGATCAGGTTGTCCATAATCTGTGTGGTACGCCCCAATTCAATCCACGCCTCTTCATCGCCGCCGGCTCCATGTAATAGATAGAGCACAGGGTATTTTTGTTTCGTGTCTTCATAACCTGGAGGGGTATAGATGGTTATTCTCCTATCCATACCAAGTCCGGGAGAATTATACCAGCGTTTGGCTACCGTGCCATGTGGAATATCTTTTACCTTGTACAGATCTGCCTGGCCCCCTCCAACAAGGAAAATGTTCGACACAGAAGCCACATCTCTTATGAGAAAAGGATTGTTGGGATCTGGAGTCTTCAATCCATTTACAGTAAATGAATAACTATATAACTCCGGAGTGAGCGATTCGGTTTTAAAGGACCAAACTCCGTTTTCATCTTTAACCATATTGGCTTTACCGGGTGCATCCATGTCGCCATAAGGTGTAGGAATTTTGACTGTTGGTAAAAAGTCGCCTGTGATTTGAACTGAATCAACCTCTGGTGCCAATAGGCGGAATGTGACGGATTGGTCGTTATGAATTTCAGGAGATACAATTGCCTGGGCACCAAACAGGGCTTGCTGCCCATAAACTTTTGTACATAAAGGTATAATCACTAAAATCAAAAGGATCATTTTTTTTTTCATCGCAATCTAGTTTTTAGGTTTTTTTATTTGTTTAAATCGTTCTCTATTAGTATGATGAGCTCTCCAATTTCTTTATCTAGATTTTCTCTAAAGTCGATCACATCTTGTGTATAGGTCAATTTCATTCCCAAAAGATTCCTTATTCTTTTAATTTTCAGCAATTCGAGATAATCATTTGGTGTTTCATGCTCAATGTTTATTTCCGGCACATTCGACTTTGCCAAAGGAATAAAATTAATATCTTTTTCTAATATGTCGTCAATTCGGATTTGATGTACACTCAGTCGGTCTTCAAGAATATCATTCAACTTATTCAATTGGAATTCCAAGTCGGTAAACTTTTCGTTTAAAATTTTGTTTTTAATTAAACCCAGTTTGTTCGTATTTTTTAAATTGTTGTAGGCATTAAATGTAGGTTGGTCGCTTTGTAGCTCCCAAACAGCACTTTTGAAAATCGAATCAGGAATCAATTCTTTGACATGGTTATTATCAAGGTATTCAATGCCAAGAATCTTGATGAGCCTCTTCTTTAAAGTTTCTTCTCGGGAGATCAGCCATTCAGATTGCGTTTTGGCTAGCTTCAAATTTTCTAATAAACTCCTCAATACTAATTTTTCTTCAATAGATTCTTTTCTGTTTTCGTTCCAATTATTGATGCCAAGGGCTATTAAAATGCCGATAACCACTAGAATGATTTCTCCAATGGCGTACTTTAAATACCTTCCGGTTTTGTTTTCTATCAGTAAGTTTTGACGAATATGTCTAAAAAATTTGATCATAGTTTAAGGGTTGGTCATGATGTAGGAGATCATCTTTGATAAAAAGCGTTTTAAAACCATTTATCTTTTGCCAGATCCAGATTTCACCCATTTGAGTCTTAAGCCGGCATTTCTTTCTTCCAAAGGTTCTAATGTCAAAGTATCTCCTGTAAAAGTAAATTTTCTTTCAACAAGCTCATTCCATTCGCCCGGATTTGAATGAGATATTCTTGCGTGTTTAACTGCTCCTTTATCTTTGTCAACAGAATATTTTGCGAAATAAACATAAGAGTTGGTTAGGTATTTAAGCGCTTCACTTGATAGGGTGTCTGTAAAATTAGGAAACCTTAACTCAGTATCTTCATAACCTTTCGTGGTGAGATGAACAGCCATATTGTCTTTGTCATCATACAATAGGTAGCCCTGCATTCCGTTTCTCCATTCGGTCCATTCACCTGTGATGGAATCCTTTTGTTCCATGATATACAATGACCAAAGTCCGCTGAATTCATTGGTTTCTTTTTCTTTATTTTCCATTTGGCAACCCATGATAAATACTGTCATCAAAGCGATGGATAGAGTTTTGTTAATTTTCATCATAGAGATATTTGTGTTTAACAGTTTTTCTTATTGTTATACAATGTGACAAATAGAATGTCCCAAAAATCAGTCGGACATTTTCATTAAGCTAAAGATAGGAATTATGTGTAATTTCAGGTGAGCAAACTCCGGGCAATTAATTTTAAACGGAGTTCTGTTTCTGTTATTTGGATTCTTATAGTTAATTTAAAGTTGCTTAATCTTCATCTCAAGAGGGATTGGACATTGACTTTTTGATTAATTTTATGTCTAACGGATTGGTTGCAGAATAACTATACTTATTTTTAAGTAAATGTGGAAGTATTTTATTGCTTGGTTTCCGATGATCATTCTCGCCATTGTCAATGGGTTTTTCAGGGAAAAGGTGTTGGTTGAGAAGTTAAATGAGCTTCAAGCACATCAGATGTCAACGATCAGTATGATCTTGTTGTTTGGTATATATGTTTGGATTTTGTTTAAAATATGGCCAGCAGAATCTTCAAAACAAGCACTTTTTATTGGTTTACTGTGGTTAATGTTAACAGTAATTTTTGAGTTTTTATTCGGTCATTATGTGATGGGCCACACTTGGGATAAATTATTACATGATTATAATATCCTGGAGGGAAGAGTTTGGATACTGATTTTGGTTTGGATTACCATATCACCTTATGTGATCAATCAACTTAAGCCATAGGGTATTTTGACATGTCCGTCTTACTATAACCATCATAAAAATGGTTTTCCATCTTCCCTGAAAAAATAGTTTACAGCAACGAATATTGGAGTAGTCGCATTTAGCCAAGATGAATTATGCACATCTTTAGTTTTGCAAAACCTTATGTT
This sequence comes from uncultured Flavobacteriaceae bacterium, assembly GCA_964631875.1. GTDB lineage: Bacteria > Bacteroidota > Bacteroidia > Flavobacteriales > Flavobacteriaceae > Namhaeicola. The sequence continues at coordinate 17,788 of CAZWAN010000042.1, read as the reverse complement.
ATTCTTTCGATCTAGTTTCTTAAGATTGCTTTTATGTTTGAAAAATGAATTGGATTTTAATTTTTTAAGCGATTAATCTCTTTCTCTAAAAGACTGATCAATTCCAAAGCTTTTTCTCGCGCTTGATCCGACCAAATGAGATGATAATTCACTTCAAGTGCCAAATATCGCAAATGCTGTTCTACATCTATTTTACCTTTTAAAGCAGCTATGGGATCTTTAGACCCGGAAACATCTAAGGTAAATAATCCATACTTGTCACGAAAAAATCGAGTAGTTTCATTGGCCCACTCTTCATGCTCTTCAATAGCATAACCTTCAAGACGTTGTTCTAAATAACTGTAATAATTGCCAATGTTGTCCTTTAGATCTGGGTTTTGAATATTAGAGAAATAACCTGTGGAATATAGTTCCTTGATCACTGATTTGTTCAAAGAGATACCTCCAAAACCCCTTCCAAGTAATGAAAAAGCGATCACAGTAAACTGTTGGTTTAATGAATCCGGAAATGAACCCTTCCATAACCTGTTGGGATAATCATTTTTAGAGACATCGATCCATTTCATTTCTGTGAAGGTTTGGGTGTTCAACTCAGCATGTTCAAGGATGTAGAAAATACCTTTTAATCTTGTTTTATTCAATGAAATGTTAGCGTCAAAGGAAGCTATATTATGATTTAGGTTATTTACTAAATTGGTTAAATAATTAATTGTCTTTCTTTTATCATTTTGATTTGTATTCCAATTATTTATGGACAAGGCAATAAGAATACCGACAACGACCAAAATAATTTCTCCCAAGGCATAAGTCAGGTATTTACCTAATTTGTTCTGAACAAGTAATTTTTGGCGGATATGTCTAAAAAATTTGATCATCATACTTGTTTAAGGCCGGCCCTATTCATTTTATCCCTAAAAAAACACATGTGCTCACCTTTATTGTTTTCGAATAACTGTAGTTCTGTTATAAATTTAATATAATTAAATTTTATGTATGCCATTAAGTTTAACTAACCTATATTTTTGCAGCTTTTCTGATGAGGTCATGGAACAAATTAATAGGTATTCGTATTTTTTGCGGATTAAAATGAGGCATCTCCATTCCATTTTTAGAGCTGAATCATTGATCGAGATAATGACAACGACTCAGCAAATCTATAGGAGGGCAAAGTTGATTTATCGGTATGGGAAGAAATGTTTCAAAAATTATGGCAACGCATTACTTACTTTCCTATTTACTGAGTATTCGTAAACGTATCTTCAAAAGTTTTTGTCCATTTCCCGTCAATCAATTGTTCCCCATATTCTTGAAAACCTCCCTCCGGAGTCATTATGAAAAAAAACCTGGTGTTTTTATCTTTCCAAACTACGAGTTGTCCATCATCGTAGGTGGCAGGATATCTGGCTGCACCACTTTTAGAAAATCGGTGGTAGTAATACTTTTGATCCTTTTCATCATAATAAATGACCGTATGGAGTTGCAAAAACTCGGTATTCAACTCAATGACCAAAATGCTCTTGTCCAGGTCATACGATATTTTTTCGTATGCCGAACCTTGTTTGGTCATCACTCCATTTTCAATAATTTTTGATGTACCAATCCATTCACCAATCAGGAAGTTCAGTTGTTCCATTTTTTCTTGGGACAGGTTTTGGGCAGATACTGATCCATACAAAAAAATCAGAATGATAAAATAAAAGTATTTGGTAACTTTTGAGTGTCTCATAGGTGTTGGTATCATATTTACATCGATTATGGTAATACATTGTACTCGGGATCAACATCTAATTTAGCAAATACAAACCGATTAGAGTCAACCGAGCCAAACGGGAGCCCGTATTTTTCAGAGGCTATCCTGAGCCGGGAAAAAGGCAGTTTAGACGGGCATTATTATTTATGAGCATTAATTATATTTGGTCTATTATTTTTTTCGCTTATAATGACTCTGTGTTATTTGATTTAGAAAGGTTTTTGTTCCGAGCAATTCAAATTTCAACTCGTTTGGTAATTCCGAAAATAAAGAAGAACCACCTCCTAATAAAATCGGAATCGTTGTAAGCACCATTTCATCAATTAAATCCTCTTTAAGAAAATTCCTAATTGTTGTTCCTCCATCAATATATAATCTTTTATATCCTTTCTCGTGAATTTGCTTAACTATTTCCCTTAGATCTCCTTTAACTAAAAAAACTTTATCCTTAAGTGATTCAGGTATTTCTTTCAATTTATTACTCAATACAAAGACAGGTTTGTTATATGGCCAATCGATATCAAATCCGAGGACGGTTTCAAATGTTGTTCGTCCCATCAAAAGTGCGTCAATTCTATTGGTAAATTCTATATACCCCATATCATCCTTACCAGGATTAGGAATGGCATGTAGCCAGTCAATTCCACCATTTTTGTCGGCGATATAGCCATCTAAACTGGTTGCGATAAACACACTATTCATTCCTGTTATCCATCTTTTGGGTTTTACTTTTCAATATGAATGCAAGTTAACTCGCTAGATACTTAAAAATACGCAATTGCTGCTAGTTATTTTTGCCTATGATTCTTTTACTGTTCTTCGATGATGGATCTTCCTTTTGATCGGTCTCCTGATGTCCATTGCCAACTTTCGTGCAGGCGTATTTTTCCATTGGAGAGAATTTCAGGTCGTGACCGGCAAATCCCTGTCATGATTTCATCTCTAATATTTACTTGGTGATAACGCAAATCGATGTTGCCTTGCTCATCTACAATTCCTATGAGATGTCCTTTTTTGACCGGACCACCTTCATAATTTGCTGTTAGAATGTTTCCTTTTTGGTGGTAGGTAAAAACCGTTTCTTTTGATGTTTCACCATTGTTTGAATTTACAGCAGTTCTAAATATTTTTCCGTTATAATCGATCATCTTTACTTATTTTAGGTCTGGCTATCTTTTCCAAGACATAATATTGGCTCCCTCAGGTCATTCCAATTTTACGAAAATAATCTGCGGTTTTAGGCGCCGAAAGAGGAATAAGTTTTGCTTTCGGAGAAGCCATTTTATTTACCGAACAAGTTCTTTTTAAATGCTTATGTTTGATACTTTATTAACCTTTATAAACTCATTTGGTAAAGCCAGTATTTTTTTCCATATCTGGGTTCAATTTCTTTTAAAATCTCAAATCCAAGTTTTTCATAAATGTAGCGTGCCTTATCCATAAACTCAGCGGTGTGAAGGGCAATTTTTTTCTCACCGCTATGTTTGGCAAAATTAATACATGCTTCGGTAAGTTTTTGTCCCAGTTTTAATCCGCTGTATTTATCTGAAACTGTGACAAATCGGATATAACATTGGTCTTCACTATACATTTCAGTTGGATTTCCACTGGCTACTAAAAAACTCATTCCAATGATTTCTCCTGTTTCATTTTCACAAACAAAACTTACAGCATTTCGCAATAAGTCTTTGTAAAGGTTTTCGTCTGATATTGTCTGATGTAATTTTTCCCAGTTCTCGTGGGTCAAATCTTTTTCAAATTGTTTCCAAGTATTTTGCCCCAACTGTTTTACAGAAGTCAAATCGCGAATATTTCCGTTCCGAATTTTCATTCGTTATTATTCAGATCAAATATGACACGGGAATCAACCCAATAAACTTCTCCTTCAGTAACACCATCCCACCCGCTGTCGATCGGATCGCTGTACCTTCTGGAGAAGAAAAAATACTTGTTGTCAGGAGACATATAGGGACAAAAATCGGTCCATTTCGAGTTAATGGGTTCTCCCAAATAAATGAGCGGTTGCCAAATTTCATTCACCTTAAATGACACATATAAACCGGGATTTTCGGGGTGTCTTTTATTACTGATCAAATAACGCTCATCGGGTGAAACATAGGTGTCTCCGGATCCTAACTCTGTGTTCACATTGGAACCTATACTTTTTGGTGTGTCAAATTTTCCCTTGCCCAGATACTGAGCCCGGTAAATATCCTGACTTCCTATACCACCCGGTCTGTTAGAAACAAAATACAAACTCCCATCGGCTACAACTACCGGGTATGATTCACTATATTCTTCGGTTGATATGGGATAAGCTACTTTTGTAGCCGGTTGCCATTTGCCATCAATCTTTTCACTTTGATAAATATCGGAGGTTGTCGCGCTATCCTTGGGATAAATACCTAAAAAATACATCGTTTTACCATCCGATGTAATCGACATATCAACAGCAGTAGAGATTTCCTTTGTATCCGGAAACATTTGTAATGGTTCAGGTGAGTTCCATTTTCCATCAATCAATTCAGCATGATGGATCACAAAACTTTCATCGACCATGCGCGTAAAGAAAAACTCGGTCATTGAATGATTAAACACCGCATTGAGTTCAACACTATCTGTATTCACAATGGAGGGTGCGAACAATTCAGGAGTTGTTCCCGGCGGTTTTTGGTCTAAATAGGATACACGGGTTTTGCCGCAACTCATGACAAATAGGAGTAGAATAAGTATGGGTAATTGTTTCATTTGTTTTTTGCTTTATTGCTGCAGGTTCTGGTTATATTTCATCACAAGTTAGAGGCTCAGGTCGTTGAGCTAAACGAGTCCCTCCAACCTGTGGAATGATTTATGACCACTATGTATACTTTTATTCAGATTTATGAACTTCTAGTTCTATTTCAATCATAAATTCAGGAAGCGCCAATTCTTTTACCCCAAGCCAAGAACCCGTGGGAAAATGATTTTTGTAAATTTCAGCTCTATACGCAGATTTTTCCAGCATTAAAGGCATATTCGTAGTGAAAATATTTTCTACCACAACATCGTCAAATGTACAGCCGAAATGTTCTAATATTTTTTCCAGGTCGCTATAACAGTTTTTCATTTGTTGTTCCAAATCGCCAATTGCGGTTGGATTTCCCTCATCATCCATACTTACTGCTCCGGAGATTTTAATGCTATTTCCAATTTTTACGGCGTGGGCATATCCGTAGGCTTTTTCTACTTCAGGTCGTAACTGAAAATATTCCGGTTTTTCTGATTCAACGATTACTAATTTTTCAATTTCTTTTACTTCTTCTTTTTGATTTTGATCACAACTAAGGAATACAAAAAGTGCTAAAAGTAAGGTCAGACGCTTGGTTAGTTTTTTCATAATTCAGTTTGTTTAGTGCCTACTTTAATCGGTGTTTGGCTATTCCGTTTTTATTTTTCATGATCATTTGATAAAGGTCGTAGTTTTTCGCCCAAAAATCCTTTTCAATCTTTTCAATTTCAAATCCCATTTTTTCGTAAAACTTGTAAACCAGTTGGCTTGTTCTGACAACAATGAATTCAATCTGTGGGTTTTGATTCAAAAGATTGATTCTGTGAAGAACTAATTTTCTTCCCACCCCTTTGCCTTGATCATTTGGATCAATCATATCCCATGAAATTCGAGCAAGTCTTTGGTTGATAAAATAGTTAATTCCTCCAGCTCCTATTATTTTATTCTTGTGTTCATAAACAAAGTATTCCTCTAATTCATTTTCGAGATAATTTTCAAGATCCGTTTCCTCCGAAAAATCAAAATATTCAGGAGTGTTTTTTCTTAATAAGCCAATTACTCCAGCTTTATCCTTATTAGAATATACTCTAATCATTTTTTCAACTCAGATGTCTAACGATTTAATGCAAATTGTTCGGTTGCACAATTTCGGTTGTAATTTAGTAATTACAACCGAATAAGGATAAGTTAAGGAAATAGGTGGATAATATTCATGAAGGGCCATTGAATTTAGTGCTCCTGAGTCCAATCAATAAAATTTTTGAAAATATCTGACCAATGATCCTTTTGGGTTTTCACGTGAACAAAACCGTGATCGCAACCTACACATACATTAAAAGATAAATTTTTCTTACCTAGCCGAGCAAATTCCAGTGGAATCAAATAATTGCTTTCTATGGGCGAACTTTCATCTTCTGTACCTAATTGAATATAAATAGGAATATCGATTTTAAGCAAATGGTTGATCGATGGTTCTGCATAGCTCCACCAACGCTTGTTGGTATATTCGGCAATCTCATTTTTGTTTGAAGGAACCGTATTTAACGTATCGAGGCTGATACTTTTAAATTGTTCTATGATAAGGGATATATTTTCCTGGGTGATCGAATCGGATTGTTCTCCTCTCCAATTGGATTTTCTATCAAATAGAATAAAGTCATAAAAATCGGGCAATGCACTTCCTCCCCAAACCCCAAGATGAGTTACTTTATTATTCACAGTTGCTAATTTTGGTACGACAAAAGCTCCTTCAGAATGTCCATACACGATTGTTTTTTTGGGCTTGAAAAGGTTGGTTACGATATAATTTATGACCGTATCAGCGGCAAAAACCCTATAATCTAAAGAATTCAACCTGTTGTATTTGTCAAGATTTAACAGACTGCCATCGCCCTCAACAGCGGGTGTTCCTGGCAGACCAATGATAACGAACAGATATTCCTCATTGAGAAATTCGTAGTCTTGAGGAAAATAACTCACGTAGGAAAACCCCTCTTTTATCTTGTCAACTTTAAAAAAAGGTTCGGGAATGGGTGAGGTGCCTTGAAGGTATACAACTACTTTGTTAGGGCTAGCCTGTTTTTTTTGATGTACATAGAAGTAAATGGTATCTCCCTCAACAGGAATCGAATGTTCCTCAAAACCAAATTTATCAAGTGTTATTTTCTTGAGTTTGTTGTCTTGTGCTTCCAACTGACACGTAAAAAATAAAGAAAGACAGAAAATGAAGAATTTCATAGGTAAACCCAATTTTTTTGGAAGAGGTAACATCCTTTTAATGAGATATGTATGCTTGATCATGGCCAGGGATGTCAATTTTAACCATTATTAAAACTGTTTATTTTTTGTTGCTTTATTTCCATTTTAGGGCGCACTTTTTCAACCTTTTCTAGGCAATTATTTGGTTGCTCTTTCAAGTCTGTCATTTATGGATTTACCCAAACCAATATCTGGACATCTTTGTGCAACGATGATATCGAGATCTAAGTTATCTAATCTGTGAAGTGCACTGTATAACTTTGAAGCAGCTTCTTTTAAATCGCCTGACTTTGATAAAATTTCCAGCTGTTGAATATTTGAAGCCTTGAATTCTTCTGAAAAGCTCAGTACTCCAATCTTTAGGTCTTTATGATCTTTCAAAAATTGCTCCATATTGTTTGTAAGGTATGTTTTTGTTTTAGGCGAGTAGTGTTTAGCCAGCATTCCCGGTGCGAGGGGTGCACTTTCCTTTTTATTTTTAATATCGACTTTTCCTACCACATTTTCAATGTCTTCTACAGAGATTGCGCCAAGTCTGTAAATGACAGGTTCATTATTTTCAAAACCGATGATGGTAGATTCTAATCCATGCGCACATTCTCCGCCATCAAGAACCATTTGTATGGTATGTTGAAAATAGTCTGCCACATGTGATGCCTTGGTTGGGCTGATTCGATTAAATGGGTTTGCACTTGGGGCGGCCAGCGGAAAGGATAATTCTTTTAACAAGGCTAAAGTGACGGGATGATCGGGAATCCTCACCGCTACGGTATCTTTTCCGGCGGTTATGAGATCAGGAATAGTTGCTTTTTTCTTTAAAATTAAGGTTAAGGAACCGGGCCAAAAAGCATCTGCAAGAAGCTGGGCCTTAGCAGGAATTTCGCTTACTATTTCGTCTAACTGTTCAACGGAATGAAGATGCACGATCAAGGGATTGAACAAGGGTCTTTGCTTCACTTCGAATATTTTACGAATGGCTTTTTCACTGTAAATATTTCCGGCCAACCCATACACAGTCTCAGTGGGTATGGCGATTACATCTTCATTGTTTAAGATTTCAACGGCCTTTTTTATATTATTGGAAATGACGGTCATTTTTAAAATTAGTAGTTGTTCAACTCAATAGGCTTACTGAAGTTTTTTATCTGAAATGTACCATTGTCTGTTATTAACTTTCCATTTACGATGATGGATAACTTGTTACAACCCAAATAATACGCTTATGACACCTAAATTTCGGAACAAAAGTAGTTTTTTATCCTAGATACTCATACAATTTTTGTGCATAGCCATGAAGTACCCTGCAAGGATACGAGTTTAATTATGGCTAGGGGACTTAATAACGGAGGTTGCTTACAGTACTTTTAGCTCAACTTTTTCATTAGGCCATTCAGTCCAAGTAAGATCCAGTCGTAATCATTTCTTTCTTTATATTCGGGCATTATGTCTTCATCAATTTTTTTTGGCAAAATTCATTCGAGAGATGGAGATTTCTCGTTTTGCAGGTCTTAGAGATTCTTACTATTTTTAAAATTTGAAAAAAACAACGCAGAGTCCATTTTTTTCATTTTCTTCACCTATTTTCCAGTTGTCCGATAATTTTTTGGCCTATTGGTCTATTACCCCTTTGACCTTGTTTTATTTCGATATATTTTGTCGCATTTTTCACCATCTCTTTTGTTGTGTACTCCTTTTTTTGCTCTAAAAAGTCTGTTACCAATTTACTGTCAACTTTTGAATATTGTCTTAGGACCCAACCAACTGCAGTCTTGCAGAACCTTTCATCGCGTTGTATCAGTTCACTTGAAAATTGCAGGATCGTTTCGGTATGGCTTCCAATGTTTTTACTTTGAGCAAAAGGCACAAGTGATGCTCTCGATTTCCACAGGTTTGAACTTTTGTTCCACTCTTTCAAAACAGGAACAACCAATTCGGGTTCATTATCCAATAGGGGTGTTAACGACCGAACACAAAGCCAATCACATACGTTCCAATCACTGATCCATTCATTATCAAACCAATTGGCCGTCATTTTTAATAGGTTATTCCCATTTTTTGTTTTCCAATATAATTGCATGAATAAGATCGCGGCTAATTTAGGTTCAGTAAAATCATTGCTCATCAAATCGTTCAGAAAGTCAACTTGAGCATAAGTGGATGACTTACTCATTTTTGTATCTTTTTCAACTTGCTTGACGATCTCTCTGATTTCAGGGATACCAACGCCAAATGATTTCACATTGTGTTTCACATAGTTTTCGAGCCAAAGTGCTTTTTGTACATTTTGTTTGGCTATTATCGCTTGTATAATTTGTTTGGCACCCTCGTTCATCAATTAAAAGTATTTTTTAGTTCGCTTCATCTTTGAATTAATCGATATTGGACCAGTCTCATATATGTCGTAAATAGTTCAGTTTTTTATTTTTATAATCTGCCTATACTATCGTACTTCTAATTCATTATTTATAAGGCTTAAAATAGAATTTAGATCATCCATTAATGGTTGGTAATGCGCCTTTTCGGTAGCAAGACTAGTCAGGATAAACATGAGAATATTATTTTCGAATTTTCTAGAATCCAATAAATTTAAGTTATTAATATCATTGTTGGGTTTGGGTAAATTCAAACTGTTGTTCATATCAGCTGCATATAAAATGTTGCTCAAACTATATTCATCAGTTCTAAAAATGTCGAGTACCTTTTCTCTTTGATTTTTCAGTTCTTCTTCTTGTCTTGTTATATCTTCTAAAGTGGAAATCCAATTAGTCAATTGTTTTCTTAAGTCAGAATTGGTAAGATTTTTTAAGTTACCAGAGTTGATCATTTCAAACAGTAAAGAGTTATTTGAGTTAAAGGCAACATCGTCTGAAAAAGTTGTATAAAGTAAGTCTGAAAATAACATTTCATCAGTTGTATCAGTATTAAGTTTTGTCAGTTCTAGTAATTTTTTTGCACCATTATTGTTTTTTTGATTTATGTTAATCAAATTATTCAATTTCAATTTACTTACTTCGAATTCCTCTTTTAATCCCAATAAATAAGTGTGTTCAACATCTGCATTAATCCTTTTTTGATTCCAATTATTTATCTGTAAAGCAATTAAAATACCCATAACAACTAATAATATTTCACCAATTGCATACTTTAGGTACTGAGTTATTCTTCCTTTTTCTAAAAAATTGTGTCTTATTTTTCTAAAAACATTCATTGTTGAATTGAATTTTTTGAGTGATCAAGTATAAAATTATTTAGGATTCCAGGCCATTTCACGTTCTGTTTACTGCAAATTTTCGTCTGAAAAAAATACTGGATATGGCTTGGTTAAATAGCATTGTGCTGATACAATACTCTTTTATATCACCTTTTTCATAATTAATAGAATAAGTTTTATGAAAGATTTTATATGTCGTCAGGTAAGTGATTTGGGCTAATTTAACAAATTTTTTGAAAAAAAAACGAATTAAGAAAGGGAGCCATTTAAAGCGTGACAGTGTGAGGGAATCAATCGCTGGTGAAAGTAAGTACTGCTCATTGTCAATTATTCATTATTTACTTATACTATTTTAGCTCTGGTATATAAACAAAGAATCATGACAATGACTTTTCCCTTTCTTCAATAGTAAGCTCATCATTGATTTTTTGGTGAGCTGTGTTGTTCCAAATTTTAACAGTTAATTTTTTAACTGAGGATTTATCTATTTTTTGACTGCTTCTGATTTTCGATTTTAATCCAAATAGGGGTTTTAAAAAACTAATTCTTCTCAATATGAATTCATAAATAAGAAAACAGCATAGGAAAGTAAATAGTGTGAGGAGCAAAAATTGAAAAACAGGAGCAATTTCCAAAGGTAAAATAAACAATGCTCCTGTAAATAAAACAAACATGTGAATGATGTATACGGGATATGCGGCTTGACTTAGATACCTCAATAATTTACTAGGCTTATTAAAGTATTGATAACCCAAACCAAAAACACCAAAGATCCAGCAATTCGATTCAATCGCCTTTGCATAGTTCGTAGAAAGGATGTTTAATTCAGGCAATCTTAAGATATAAAGTATTGCTGCGATGGCAAGATATAACCATTTCCATTTGGAAACCGTTTGCCAAAAACTATTGCCACTGTACACAAAAATAAATCCAAAAAGGAAGGCCAGAAACCCCATAAAAAATCCATGCCATGTTTCTGCGTATAGTTCAAAAAATCCGGGATTGACCACCAATGCCTCAATAACAAAAAAGGCTGTAACAGAAAAGGGTGCCAAGGCATAGCTCATAAATTTAGAAAGTAGATGTTGAAGCTTACCTGCTTGGTTTTTTTTCAACCATATGAACAGTGGTGATAAGATCAATACATACATAAATATATTGCCTAAAAACCATAGGTGCCCCATACTGATGCTGTAACCAAAAGGTAATTTGTAGAACTTTTGAAAAATGAAAACGTGTAAAGGTACAATGGCTATGACCCCAAAAAGAAATGGCAGGAGGATGCGCTTTGAACGTTCAATCATCAACGCTTTAAAATCTCTTTTTTGCATAGCGAAAAATACACCCATGCCCGAGACAAAAAATAAAAAGGGAATACGCCATACATTTAGCATGCTCATGGGTTTCCACAATACTTCAAGTGCTTCATTACTTTTAATGAACCCAATAAATAAAGCCCAAGGTTGAAACACAATGGCTATATGGTAAATAAGCAATAAACCAATTGCGATAACCCTTAGCCAATCTATGTCGTATCTTCTTTCTATGTCCATTTTAGTTGTTTTTACTTTCTTTAATTAATATTGTCAAGATTTGACTACTGATATACAAAGAGCTGTGAACTATGATTATAGATTTCCAGAAAATGTCTATTTGCGATTGTCTTCACCTTCTCTTAATTGAGTGCCAATTACTGTAGCATCAAGGCTATAACGGGTCTGGCCTTTTTAACAGCCTCCAGATCCAATTGAAAACCGATTGGCTGTAATTGTTGGATGATCATATCATAAACCGGTTTTACCTCATTGAAATCGCCAAGTACAGTTTCTCTAGGGGTTGCGCCAAAATTATTTTTCAGGGTTTTATCTGCATCTGCATCAATAAGCATTTGCACCATTTCTATGCGCCCAAAGAAAGCGGCAATGTGTAAGGGGGTTGATCCATCATTGTTTTTTAAGGATAGATCTGCGCCTTCTGTGATAAGCATTTTTGCGATATCTATTTGGTTAAAGGTAATCGCAGACATCAATGGTGTTGCGCCACTCATTTGCTCTTTAAAGTTAATATCGGTTCCAGCGTTGAGGTGCTGTTTAACGGCATCATAGTTTCCCATGAGCACAGCTGAATGAATGTCTATGCCGGGCTTTACTACTTTTTCGCTATTGTTTTTTGTTTGTTTTGGTGAGCTAATTTTTTCTGATTGCGCACAAGCATTAAGCAATAAGACAAGAGCTAAAAGGAACATTGTGCTAATTTTGAAAAGACTACTTTTTAATGTTTTCATGATTTAAACTTTTAAAAATGATAATTTGAAATTTGATACTACAAAGATGCATGTAGAGCCTGCATCACCTTTAAAACCTATGAAGCTTTAAGTAACAAGTTTGCTTTAGGTATATAAACTATGACGCAACAATATCAATTATGGCGCATTAAGAAGGTTTAATGAAAGTTTTTGAACAGGAAAAGTTATCTCATTTTCGAGAAAATTATCTAATTTCGTTGTGAGCAAAATCGACATACTTAAGCCATTGTATCAGGAAACATTTATTGAAAAAGCAGAAGCAATTATTCAAGATCATCTGTCCAATGAACAATTTGGCGTATCTGAATTAGCTGAATTGATGCATATGAGTCGTTCGAGTTTGCTGCGCAATATAAAAAAGCACACCGGGGGAAGTGCTAGTCAATTCATTCGTCAGGTGCGTCTGCAAAAAGCAATGGAATTCCTTCAAGATACAGAATTAAGTGTGTCTGAGATTTCTTTTGAAGTCGGTTTTGGCAATCCTTCCTATTTTATCAAATGTTTTAGGGAAGAATACGGTTACCCTCCTGGAGAAGTTCGTAAACCTTTGATTGACATTGAGGAACCAGCTGAAGCATTTCAGCATTTTAATCCACAAACGAAAACAAGATCCTTCAAATGGCCAATAATCATTTTTTTGATAGTTATAATTTGCTTCGGCTTCATTTTATTGTATCAATCTTTTACACCGTCAAAACCTTCCGAAGCAATTCTTGAAAAGTCTATTGCGGTTCTACCTTTTAAAAATATGAGTAACGACTCTACTAACTTATATTTTGTCAATGGCCTTATGGAATCTGCGCTGACTAATTTGCAGAAGATCGGAGACCTGAGGGTCATCAGCCGAACATCGGTGGAAAAGTACAGGTATTCTGATAAAAGTATATCTGAAATAGCTGAGGAACTCAATGTGAATTACCTGGTGGAGGGAAGTGGTCAAAAAGTTGGCGACCAAGTTTTGTTGAACATACAGTTAATAGAAGCTTCCAGTGATACGCCGCTGTGGGCTGAACAATACAAACATGAAGTGGTAGATATTTTTTCACTTCAAAATACCATTGCTAAAAAAATTGCAGATGCCGTCCAGGCCACCGTTACACCGGATGAATTACAGCAAATTGAAAAGAAACCCACGAATAATTTGTTAGCCTACGATTTTTATTTAAAAGGTATGGAAGCGTTTAAAATGGAAACAAGAGAAGGTTTAGAGGAATCGATTCTCTGGTTCGGGAAGGCTATTGAAGAAGATCCGACCTTTGCTACGGCTTATTCAAAATTAGTTTTTGCGTATTATTATTTAGATTACAATCAAACCGAAAAACAATATACAGAAATCATCAATAATTACGCTGACAAAGCCTTGCTATACGATCCTAAGTCTGCTGAAAGCCTTATTGCTAAAGCAGTTTATTATACATACAACGGTGATTTCCGTTTGGCAGTTCCGCACCTGGAAAAAGCTTTGGAATACAATCCCAACTCATCAGGTGCTGTTCAGTTTTTGGGAGATTTGTATGCGCGTGTTATTCCGGATACCGGGAAGTATTTAAAGTATGCCTTAAAGGGCATTCAACTGGATATTGAAGCCAACGATTCTGTGGCAAAAAGTTATATTTATTTGCATTTGAGCAATGCTTTAATTCAAAATGGATTTATCAAAGAAGCCCAGAAATACATTGATTTATCTTTAGACTACAATGCTAAAAACTATTATGCGCCCTTCTTGAAGGTGTTTATAAATTATGCTGATCATCAGGATATAAAAAAAGCAACAAATCAACTAGTTGATATTTGGAGAATGGATACAACACGATTGGATATCATGCAAGAAGTAGGAAAGTTCTATTACTTTCAACAACAATACGATAGTGCTTATGATTACTACAATAAATTTATTGAAACGAAACTGGAAAACGGCTTAGATATTTATCCGCAAGAAGATCTGAAAATAGGATTGGTTTATGATAAAATGGGACTTTTAACTACGGCAGATTCACTTTTTAAAGCTTATGAAGGATATGTTGAAAAAGATGAGTCTATTTATAAATCGGCTAGCTTGGCAACCAAATATGCCCGTGAAGGAAAACCGGAACAAGCCCTTGAACAACTTAGGCTATTTTCAAATCAAAACAACTACCAATATTGGATTGTTCTATTTCTAGACAAGGATCCGGTAATGGAAACTTTAAAAAGTTATCCGGAATTCAAAATAATACTTCAAAAAATTGAGGATCGTTTCTGGGATAAACATAAGGAATTGAAACAATCGCTAGAGAAAAACAAGTTGCTCTAGATTTTAAATTTTAATGACGACTTTTTTGAGCATTTACTATTACCATGGTAAGTTTAGATTTTTAATTTCCGAATGGTAAAAATCTTCGAGCGCTTCTATTTTCTTTTTTGAAATTTTGATATCCGCGCTTTTCACATTGTTCATTAACTGGTCAATAGTCACATTTCCCGGTATGACTGTAGATACAGCGCCATAGGCTAAACAAAAAGCAATTGCCAATTGGGATAGGTTCTCTTCCATGCCAAGAACTGTTTTCACTTTATTTACCAGGACCGACCTTGTTTCTATATCTTTTTCGGTCCATCGACTTCGAATATCATCAAACCTACTTTGGGCATTGTATTTGCCGGTTAGCCACCCGGAATCAAGCGGTATTTTTACGATAATCCCCACTTCTTTATGTTGCGCTTCTTCAAATCCACGCCGGGTATCTTGATGAAGGATATTGAAGAATACCTCAATCACTTTTGAATTTGTCGTATCCAATAACAATTTCATATCTTCATAAGTATCTAAGGAGGCCCCGTATGCCCTTATTTTTCCTTCTTCAATTAACCTATCGAGTATTTCGTAATGGTCATTTTTAATTCCATTAAAATAGCCTGAAGGGGGGTTGTGCATTATCAATGAATCCAGATAATCAACCTGCAGTCTTTTTAAGCTGCCCTCTAAAGATTTTCTGATATAATCGGAACTAAAGTTTAAAGTACCCGTATCGGTATGACCAAATTTTGAATTAATGACAATTTTACTCCTGTCTTGGCTTTTAAGTGCTTTACCCAATCTTTCTTCAGCCGTGCCATAACCGTAATTTGGGGCTGTGTCAAAAAAATTGATACCCAGATCCAAAGATTTATGAACCAGTTTTATCGCTTCCATTTCTGTGAGTTGCTTCCAACCCGAATTTTGTCCTAATTGCCACGCTCCAAGACCAATTTCGGAGATCTTTATTGAGTTTTTAATGAATTTTTTATACCGCATTTTGTGGAGAATTAATCATGGGCAGGATTCTATATGTATTCATGATTATGAAGCATGTTGGGATCAGCATCCCAATAAATATTTATATTTAAACATCACTATAGCAATAAATTAAAATTAATAACATCTAGTAATTGTTTCAATTTAATTATCACTTAAAAATTGTTCTATTTTCTTATGAAGCTCATTCGCCGTTTCCTTATTTCGTTTTAATGACCTTTCAATAGAATAGGTGTAGGTCAATTCTTGGTTGATCAAACTGTGAAATTCATCCGTCTTCATTTTTTCTAAGATTCTTGGAATTTCAGCTTGATTGATCATGTCCGGATAATTTGGATTATAGGCCTTTAATGAATTTATATAGGAAGCATAATCACTTCTTAAATTGTTCATATAAATATCGACGAAATCTTTATTATAATAATATTGCATAATCAGATTCCGAATGTGGTCATTTGATATTAAACTTAAATTTCCTGTGCTTACCAGTTCTTTGTAAGTTCTCGATAAGCCTATCAGGGTCCCTCTACTATGTATGGCGCCAAAACCTACATTCTTGATAAAAAGAAGCATGTCTTTGGGTACATAGGTACCCATTACATATTGCTTTGCCAATTCTAAGCATTCAATTTTCTTTTGCCTATTTTTGAACCAACTTCTTTCAAGGCCAATTGAATCCTGAATTACTTCTTCATTGATATTTTCTAAATATTTATATTCCTTTTGTTTATTTTTATTTGTCTCATTCCAATTGTTGATTTGAAGTGCGATAAAATACCAATAACCACCAGCACGATCTCACCAATGGCGTATTTGAAGTATTTGGAGGTTTTGTTTTCCATAAGGAGTGATTTTCTAATATTTCGGAAGAATTTGATCATGTTTAATTATGGCTTATGTTGCTTAAGGAAAGAGAGCGTTTTATTCATTTCTTCTCTTAAATCCTGTCTGCTAAGGAGTAAACTATGCTGGTAGCCGTTCATCATGCCCAATAAGGAATAAAATTCTTTTTCCAATGTTGGATTTATATCATAGGGCTTTTCAACATGAATAGTTCCAATGTAAACTCCCAGTCCGGATCTCGCTAAAAAGTCGGTGATCTTATTATTCCAAAATTCATCTGCATAAAATTGCGTTTGATCCGATCGGTTGTAGGCCTGCTTTAAGGCTCTGAGTTGTGCAATAATTTCATCATTGGAGATGAGTGCTTTTGAATTTGTGGTCAAAATCTCATTAATAATGGAAGTTTCATATTTGTTGGTATTATAACCTAATGACCCGATGATTTCAAATGCCGTTAAATCAGTGTTGAGGTTTGCCAAGCCTTTTTTTAAATATCTGCTGGATATTTTTAGAATGGTATCATTATCTCTTATTGTTGTGTCAATAATGGCTATGTTTGATTCTAACTCTTTAACGAAAGTATTTAGTAGTTTTATCTCTTCTTTTTTTAGTTTATGATTCTCATTCCAGTTGTTGATCTGTAAAGCGATCAATATACCAATAACCACCAGCACGATCTCGCCAATGGCGTATTTGAAGTATTTGGAGGTTTTGTTTTCCATAAGGAGTGATTTTCTAATATTTCTAAAGAACTTAATCATTGTTTCTCTAATAATTTTTGCTACTCCCGCAAACGACTATCTCAACGAAATGTATACAGCACATTCGAATTTGATTTAGCCAGTACAGCAGTCCGACTTGGTTTAATATTCCCATGAATTTTATCATTAATGGTCAGTTTTCATCAGTTAAACCTTAAGCATAAACGTGTTTTATAGGTTTTAATGACTAAGCTAAGTTAATTTTTCGATCTTCAATCTGTATAGGCTCAAAAGATGAAGGGCGATCTATTTTCCATGATCATTATGCGGGTCGTTAAAATGACAAAAAAATAAAACTTGAATGAGTAAAGTTAAAGATAAAATTAGGAGAACACTAAATAACTGCGATTTGTCGAAACTCAGAATAAAGTGGTCATTCTTAGACAGAAAGTCGCTCAGTTTTCTTAAAAATGTTTGAATTGAATGTCTCTTTGGTTTTGATGGCTTTACCTATATTTGGGCTCGCAATAATACTGTTAACCTTACTCTTAGATGGCAATGATCGCTTGAATGGGCTGGATTCACCTGGGTAAGAATTTATATATGATAAAGTATTTGAAAAATAAATACATCATCTTTTATTTGATTTATGAATAAAGGCAAGATTTGGGAAGATTT
>CAZWAN010000041.1:0-22795 GCA_964631875.1 uncultured Flavobacteriaceae bacterium | reverse complement strand
ACTCAATCCCTTATCAAGGGCAAGGTAGAACACCTCAACAACCCTTCCTGTTTGGAGATCTCGGCAAAAGGAATTTCTTCTACCGTAAATCCATTCTTGCGCAGCCAGGTATTCAATCGGGTAAAATTCTGTTCTGAAACCACTACCTCTTCTGAAATAGAAAAGACATTGGAATTCATGTGATACATTTCCTCCTTGGTGATCTCAAAAATATTTTCCTTGCCAAACAGATCGACAAGAAATTGGTATTCCTCTTCCACCAAAAATCCGTTTTTATGAAGAATGGCTTTTCCTTTGCCAAGGGGTTGAAAACAACAATCCAAATGCAGAGCATTCTCTTTGGCATCGGTATTTGATTTACGCAATTCAAATTTGACCACTTTTTTCTCGGGAAACAGTTTTTGCAGAAATTCAACCGCTGCTTTATTCGTACGCGCGGTGATATACGATTTGTAATCTTCAGCTGTATAGGTTCCCACAAAAATATACTCATTCCAGGGCATCACATCACCTCCCTCCACATGTACTTCTTCAGGTGGAACAATGATATCCTCAGGACCCACATGATTGATGATGTATTCTATCGATTGAAACTCTTCTTCCCTATCCGGTAAAATATTGGACTTTATAAATTTATGCTCGATCACAAAACCGATGTCGCGTGCAAAGATTTGATTGACACCTTCCATGACCTCTGGTCGAAAAACAATGACTTCATACTTCTTTAACACACTTTCAAATGCATCCAATTCCTTGACCATATCCTTTTCTTTAGGATAAGTACCCGCCAATACATGCTCCCTGGATTTAGGGTCATAACAATCCTCGACCTTCGGAATGGGTCCGTTTGATTTCGCCGTTCCCAGGATCACCACTCGGAGCCTGGAAGTCTCATCATTGATATTTAAATAAAATTTGTTCAAAAAATTAAGTTTTTGGCAAAATTAGCTAAAAAAAAATCGCAAAACGAAACATATTTCATTTTGCGATTTGTTAAAATTATGGATACTCTACCTTTTATCCATTGGGACAAAAGGACGTAAAGGTTCACCAATATATAGCTGTCTTGGTCTTCCTATAGGCTCTTTATTTAAACGCATTTCTCTCCACTGAGCGATCCATCCCGGTAAACGACCGATAGCGAACATCACCGTAAACATTTGAACCGGTATGCCTAATGCGCGATAAATGATACCTGAATAGAAATCGACATTGGGATATAATTTTTTCTCAGCGAAATAATCATCTTCCAAAGCAACTTTTTCCAGGTGTTTGGCGATGGCCAAAACAGGATCAGAAGTTCCCAGGTCATCAAACAACTCATCTGCTGCTTTCTTGATCAATCTCGCCCGTGGATCGAAGTTCTTGTAAACCCTATGACCAAAGCCCATCAATCTGAAAGGATCATCTTTATCTTTTGCTTTTGCTATGTATTTTTCTACATCACCTCCATCCTTTTGTATGGCTTCAAGCATCTCTAATACCGCCTGGTTGGCACCACCGTGTAACCTGCCCCAAAGCGCAGAAACACCTGCTGAAATAGAAGCGAATAATCCTGCTTCTGACGAACCTACGATTCTCACCGTAGAAGTTGAACAGTTTTGCTCGTGATCGGCATGCAAAATGAGTAACTCATCTAAGGCTTTTACCGCAATGGGATTGATCTTATATTTTTCAGTAGGTATTTTGAACATCATATTCAAAATATTCTCCACATAACCCAAAGAATTATCGGCATAATTCAACGGCATTCCATGCGTTTTGCTATGGGCCCAGGCCGCCAGTACAGGGAATTTCGCCATAATTTTTACGATTCCCTCATAAAGTGCAACAGGATCATTTACATTCACCGTTATTGGATTGAAAGCCGTTAAAGCACAAGTCATAGATGACAAGATTCCCATCGGATGCGCACTTTTGGGATAACCGTCAATGATATTCTTCATTTCCTCATTCAAAAGGGTATGCCTTTTGATGTCCTTTTCGAACTTTTCGTATTGTGCTTTGGTCGGTAATTCACCAAAAATAACCAAATAAGAAACTTCTAGAAAATTAGACCCCTTGGCAAGGTCTTCAATTGAATAACCCCTGTGTCTCAAAATTCCTTTTTCGCCATCCAGGAATGTGATTTTGCTTTCACATGCCCCGGTATTTTTGAAACCTGAATCAAGTGTTATTAATCCGCCTGTATCTGCTCTTAAATTTTTAATATCTATGGCGACTTCATTTTCTGTACCACGAACTACAGGTAATTCATAGCTTTTACCTCCTATTTCTAATTTTGCTATTTCTGACATACTTGACTATTATTTAATGAGGGTCTAATTTACAAAATTTAACACAGTTTTTTTGTAATGATTGTTGCAATTTTAAACAAAAAAAAACCGGTAAAAACCGGTTTTTCATTTATTATTTCTTCACCTTAAAGGCCTTGCGCTGAGGGAAATAAGCTACATCACCTAATTCTTCCTCTATCCTCAATAATTGATTGTATTTTGCCATACGGTCACTTCTTGAAGCCGATCCCGTCTTGATCTGACCTGTATTTAAAGCAACAGCGAGATCCGCAATGGTATTATCTTCTGTTTCACCTGATCTGTGCGACATAACAGATGTATAACCCGCATTATGCGCCATATTCACTGCAGCTATTGTCTCAGACAAAGTACCGATCTGGTTTACCTTGATCAAAATGGAATTGGCAATACCTTGCTCGATACCTCTCGACAATCTTTCAACATTGGTCACAAATAAGTCATCTCCTACCAATTGAACTTTATCTCCAATCTTTTCAGTAAGATATTTCCATCCTTCCCAGTCATTCTCATCCATTCCGTCTTCAATAGAGATAATTGGATATTTAGCGACCAATTCAGCTAAATAATCAGCTTGCTCCTTGCTGGTTCTGATCTTTCCGCCGCTACCTTCGAATTTAGTGTAATCGTATTTGCCATTTTCATAAAATTCTGCTGAAGCACAATCTAAGGCCAACATCACTTCTTCTCCTCCTTTATACCCTGCTTTTTTGATCGCTGCTAAAATAGTTTCAATGGCATCTTCTGTTCCATCAAAAGTTGGAGCAAAACCTCCTTCATCTCCTACGGCCGTACTTAAATTTCGATCGTGAAGGATCTTTTTCAAGTTATGAAAGATCTCTGTTCCCATTTGCATGGCATGGGTAAAATTTTTCGCCATCACAGGCATGATCATAAATTCCTGAAAAGCGATTGGCGCATCAGAATGCGAACCACCGTTCACAATATTCATCATGGGTACAGGTAAGGTATGACCGCTAACGCCACCTACATATCTGAATAGAGAAACACCCAATTCATTTGCAGCAGCCTTTGCAACAGCCAAAGAAACGCCCAAAATGGCATTCGCCCCTAATTTAGATTTGTTAGGCGTACCATCGAGTTCTATCATTAATTTGTCAATCGCATTTTGTTCAAATACAGAAAAACCCAAAAGGTTTTCAGCAATGATCTCATTTACATTTTCAACAGCCTTTAACACGCCTTTACCCATGTAATCTTTACCACCATCTCTCAATTCTACCGCTTCATGTTCTCCTGTTGACGCTCCTGAAGGAACTGCAGCACGACCTACAAATCCGTTTTCTGTGGTTACATCAACTTCAACCGTTGGGTTTCCTCTTGAATCCAATATCTGTCTCGCGTGGATATTCACTATAATACTCATATTTTCTCTTTTTTATTTTATACCGTAAATTTAAGGAACTATTGTCGCTTTACACTTGTTTTAAACGATTTTATACTCAAACGATTTCGACTTCCTTCTCCTGTTTTTATACTGTTTTTGACACTTGGATCCTTTCTATAAACTGATCGAACAAATAGGATGAATCATGTGGCCCGGGACTAGCTTCCGGGTGGTATTGCACCGAAAAACAATTTTTGTTCTTCATCCGCATTCCGGCTAATGTGTTGTCATTTAAATGTATATGCGTTACTTCAAAAAGATCTCCTTCTTCTACGGATTTTCTATCGACCACAAATCCGTGGTTTTGAGAAGTAATTTCACCCTTGTTTGTAAGTATATTTTTCACCGGATGATTGATCCCCCTATGTCCGTTATGCATTTTGTAAGTTGGTATGTCATGCGCCAACGCAATCACTTGATGACCCAAACATATACCAAAAAGAGGTTCGTCCAGTTCAATAATTTGTTTGGCTATTTTTTGCGCATTGGTCAATGGGTTTGGATCACCGGGGCCATTAGACAAAAAATATCCATCCGGTTCAAAAGCTTGCATCTCTTCGAAAGTAGCATCAAATGGGAACACCTTGATATAACAATCTCTTTTTTCAAAATTTCTTAAGATATTTCTCTTGATACCCAGGTCTAATGCCGATATTTTGTATTTCGCACCGGGATTTCCAACTGTATATGCCTCTTTGGTCGATACACTCGATGCGAGTTCCAAGCCCTCCATAGAAGGAATTTTTGCAAGTTCGGCACGTAAATAGTCCATATCCAGATTCGTAGAAAGTACAGCATTCATCGCTCCTTTATCGCGAATATGTCTTACCAAAGCTCTGGTATCAACATTTGAAATGGCAAAAAAGTTCTGCTTCTCGAAATAATCCAACAATGACCCGTCAGAATCAACACGAGAATAATCATAGGAAAAATTTCTACAAACCAATCCGGCGATCTTAATAGAATCTGATTCTTGCTCTTCATTGTTTACACCATAATTGCCTATATGGGCATTGGTGGTAATCATAATTTGACCAAAATAAGATGGATCTGTAAAAATTTCCTGATACCCGGTTGTCCCCGTATTAAAACATATTTCACCCACTGCAGTTCCATCTCTGCCAACGGCCTGCCCTTCAAATATGGTTCCATCTTCCAAAAGAATAAGCGCCTTCTTTTTTGTTTTAAATTCCATTTCTATTTATGATTTTTATAGTGTGTTGTAATAATTAAATACGCGAATCATATCCGATTCTTCTTTGTAGGAAAATTTATTTTCCTTCATAAACGATTCTATCAAGCCTTTATCCTTCCCGAATAATTCGCTCAAATTCTTTTTATTGAGAGAAACCTTTCTGGGAATACCTCCTTGAACAACAGCATAATTCTCAATAATCTTATATCTCGAAGGCTTGGTCGTACCATCCGTTGGATTAAACATGCCTTCTATAATTTCAACTTCATAGCTTTTTATGAAAAGGGCTCTCTTTCCCTCCGACAGAATTTCATCCATTTTTCCTGCTTGATTAGGTTTAAAAAGCCTGTTGTTTATTTTAACTGAATCAATTCTAGCCTTTTCGAAAATAAAGATCGAATCATTTTGTTTCCTTTGGCTGAATTCATCAGTTGATAGATCCAAATTTAGATTGGTCAGTTTTAACACTTTGCCTTGGGCATATATTTCACCTTGATTTTCCCAGTTGGGTAAGAGAAACCTGGAACCCTCTATTACTTTACCATCAACAGTAGATGAAGATTTCCGGAAAAAACCATTGATCACATCATTGGTATTCCCCACCTGGGCAGGTGTTCTTCGCTCCTGGGCATGGGCAGTGAATAAACCGATAAACAGGATAAAAAAAAGTATGTATTTCATGACTTCAAGATAAAAAAAAAGGATAAGCTTTAAACAGCTTACCCTTTAAATAATTTAAACACAACCAATAACATCATTAGGCTTCGTCTTTTGCATCTGCATCTTTCGTTTCTGCCTTTGTTTTCTCTGTTTTTGCAGGAGCTTCTGCTTCCGGAGCAACTTGAGATGATTTCTTACCTCTTCTTCGGGTAGCTTTCTTCTTGGTTCCTCCTTTAGGATTGTACAATTCGTTATAATCAACAAATTCTACCATTGCCATATCTGCATTATCGCCTAAACGATTACCTAATTTGATAATTCTTACATATCCTCCCGGTCTGTCTCCTACTTTTACAGCAACGTTTCTGAACAATTCAGTAACGGCCTCTTTGCTCTTAAGATTTTTAAAAACAATTCTTCTGTTATGCGTAGAATCTTCCTTTGATTTTGTAACCAAAGGCTCAACAAACTGACGCAAAGCTTTAGCTTTTGCTACAGTCGTATTAATGCGCTTGTGCTCTATCAATGAACAAGCCATGTTAGAAAGCATTGCATTTCTATGCGCTGTTTTTCTACTTAAATGATTTATTTTCTTTCCGTGTCTCATTGTACGCTCAGTATTAACTTCATTCCTTTACGCGGAATAACTATTCTTTATCTAATTTGTATTTAGTCAAATCCATGCCAAAGGTCAAACCTTTCACATTTACCAATTCATCAAGCTCGGTCAATGATTTCTTACCAAAGTTTCTGAATTTCATCAGATCACTCTTGTTAAAAGAAACCAGATCACCCAAGGTATCCACTTCTGCAGCTTTTAAACAGTTCAATGCCCTTACCGAAAGATCCATATCGATCAATCTGGTTTTCAATAACTGACGCATATGCAATGACTCTTCGTCATAAGTCTCAGTTTGAGCAATTTCATCGGCCTCTAAAGTAATTCTCTCATCTGAGAACAACATAAAGTGGTGAATTAATATTTTAGCTGCTTCGGTTAGCGCATCCTGCGGATTGATAGAACCATCAGTGGTAATATCGAAAATGAGTTTTTCATAATCCGTCTTTTGCTCTACCCTAAAGTTTTCAATGCTGTATTTTACATTTTTGATGGGTGTATAGATCGAATCTATAAAAATAGTACCAAGGGGTGCAGATGCTTTTTTATTCTCTTCAGCCAACACAAACCCTCTTCCTTTATCTATAGATATTTCCATATCCAGTTTAACAGACTTCTCTAAATTACAAATTACCAATTCAGGATTTAAAATTTGAAAACCTGAAATAAAGTTTTGGAAATCTCCAGCTGTAATTTGCTCTTTTCCACTCAACGAAACAGAAACATTTTCACTATCTGTATCTTCAATTTGCTGTTTAAATCTAACCTGTTTCAGGTTTAGAATAATTTCAGTAACGTCTTCTACAATTCCTTCTATCGTAGAAAATTCATGCTCTACTCCTTCAATACGTAAGGAGTTGATTGCATAACCTTCCAGTGAAGAAAGTAAAACACGACGCAAAGCATTCCCGATAGTTAAACCATATCCTGGTTCAAGCGGTTTGAATTCGAATTTACCTTCATAGGCATTCGATTCAATCATTAATACTTTGTCTGGTTTTTGAAAATTTAAAATTGCCATAAGTTTAGAATCTGTCTTTAATTATTTAGAGTACAACTCTACAATAAACTGTTCGTTAATATTTTCTGGAATTTGAACTCTTTCCGGAACTTTGATAAATCTTCCTTCTCTAGTTTCAGAATTCCAAGCAAGCCATTCATAAACACTTTTGTTGGCCGCTAATGAACGGTCAATGACTTCTAACGATTTCGACTTTTCTCTTACACCTATAATATCTCCTTCTTTTAATTGATAAGACGGAATGTTAACTATATCACCATTAACTGTAATATGACGGTGCGAAACCAACTGACGCGCACCACGCCGTGATGGAGAAATACCCATTCTGTATACTACGTTATCTAATCTAGATTCGCAAAGTTGCAATAATACCTCACCGGTAATACCTTTTGTACTTTGTGCTTTTTCAAAAAGGTTACGGAATTGACGTTCTAAAATACCGTAAGTATATTTTGCTTTTTGCTTTTCATTCAACTGAATAGAATACTCAGATTGTTTTCCTCTTCTTCTGTTTGAACCGTGCTGTCCCGGAGGATAGTTTCTTCTTTCAAACGCTTTGTCTTCTCCGAATAAGGTCTGACCGAATTTTCTGGAGATTTTTGTTTTTGGACCTGTATATCTTGCCATTTCTTTAAATAATTAAGGGATTATGAATTAAGGCAATCCTTCGATAATCTTAATCCTCGTTATTAAAATTGATTATTATACTCTTCTTCTTTTTGGAGGTCTGCATCCATTGTGTGGTATTGGCGTGATGTCTACGATCTCAGTAACTTCAATCCCGCTGTTGTGGATGGTTCTGATCGCCGATTCTCTACCGTTACCCGGACCTTTTACGAAAACTTTCACTTTGCGTAAACCTGCCTCATGAGCAACTTTTGCACAATCTTCAGCAGCAGTCTGAGCCGCATAAGGTGTGTTCTTTTTCGAACCTCTGAACCCTTGCTTTCCAGCACTAGACCAAGAAATAACATCTCCGTTTTTATTCGTTAACGATATAATGATGTTATTAAAGGTGGCATTGATATGCGCTTCCCCAACAGCATCAACGATAACTTTTCGCTTTTTTTGAACTTTCTTTGCCATTTTCTCTAATGATTATTTAGTTGCTTTCTTTTTGTTTGCGACAGTTTTCTTCTTACCTTTTCTGGTTCTCGAATTGTTTTTCGTGCGTTGACCTCTCAAGGGTAATCCAGATCTGTGTCTGATTCCTCTGTAACAACCGATATCCATTAAACGTTTGATGTTCATTTGGATCTCCGATCTCAATTCACCCTCAATTTTGACTTTGGCTACTTGTTCACGAATCTCGGCGATGTTCTCATCAGACCAATCCTGAACTTTAATATTCTCGTCAACTTGGGCATTTGCTAAAATTTCTTTAGCCTTACTTCTACCGATACCAAAGATATAGGTTAGTGCGATAGCACCTCTTTTGTTCTTTGGGATGTCAATTCCTGCTATTCTTGCCATAACTTATCCTTGTCTTTGTTTAAATCTAGGATTACTTTTGTTGATTACGTATAATCTGCCTTTTCTGCGCACTATTTTGCACTCGGCACTTCTTTTCTTAATTGATGCTCTAACTTTCATAAGTTCTAGTCTTTGTTAACAACCACTATTGTATATTACAACTCCCAATATAACAGCAGTTAAAAAAATTAATATCTATAGGTTATTCTTGCTTTACTTAAATCATATGGACTCATCTCTAACTTCACTCTATCTCCGGGTAATAATTTAATGTAATGCATTCTCATTTTCCCCGAAATATGCGCTGTTACAATATGCTCATTTTCTAGTTCAACACGAAACATGGCATTTGACAATGCCTCGATAATTGTACCATCTTGTTGTATTGCAGCTTGCTTTGCCATATACTTTAAACAGTTGTTTTTCTTTTAGATCCGGTTTTCATCAAACCGTCGTAATGTCTATTCAACAAATATGAATTTATTTGCTGTAACGTGTCAATGGCCACCCCTACCATAATCAATAAGGAGGTTCCTCCGTAAAACAATGCCCAACCCGGTTGTACACCAAACTTGGTAATGATGGCAGGTAAAACTGCTAACAAAGCCAGGAAGATAGATCCGGGTAAGGTTATTTTAGACAATATTCCATCCAAATACTCCGCCGTATCTTTTCCGGGTCTTATTCCGGGAACAAATCCTCCACCTCTTTTTAAATCATCAGCCATCTTATTGGTCGGAATAGTGATCGCAGTATAGAAATAACTAAAAATGATGATCAAAATAGCGAAAACCACATTGTACCAGAATCCGAACATATCTGTAAATGAAATACCGATAGACTTTAAGGTGTTATTCTCAGAATTAGCTAACAAACCCGGAACAAACATCAATGCCTGTGCAAAAATGATGGGCATAACTCCCGAAGAATTTAACTTCAATGGAATATATTGTCTTGCACCTGCCACATCTTTAATGTTCCCGGCAGCCGTTCTTCTGGCATATTGTACTTGAATTTTTCTCACTGCCGTAACCAGCAATACAGAGGCTAAAATGACAAGTAACCAAATAATCACTTCAATAAGGATCATCAAAAGTCCACCGTTTGATTGGGTTACCCTCGAAGTTGCTTCTTGCATAAATGATGCAGGAAATCTCGCGATGATACCGATCATGATCAACAATGAAATTCCGTTTCCAATTCCTTTATCCGTAATTTTCTCTCCTAACCACATGGCAAAAACCGTACCTGTTGTCAATAATAGAATTGATGAAAAATAGAACAAAGGTCCTCTTCCCAACAAAAATGCACTTTCAGGAATACCTAAACTCGGTAAGCTTACAATATAAGCCGGAGCCTGAATAATCAAAATACCAATGGTTAACCATCTTGTAATTTGATTGATCTTTTTTCTTCCACTTTCTCCTTCTTTTTGCAGTTTCTGTAAATAGGGTATTGCTATCCCCATTAACTGCACAACAATAGAAGCAGAAATATAAGGCATAATTCCCAGCGCCATTACCGAAGCATTGGCAAACGCTCCTCCGGTAAATGCATTTAACAGACCTAACAAACCTCCGGATGTTTTGTCATTTATACCCGATAATTGTGTCGGGTCAATTCCAGGTAATGGCAAATGAGCCGCCAAGCGGTACACAACCATCAAACTCAAGGTAATGATGATCTTGTTTCTTAACTCGTCAATTTTCCAGATATCCTGTAGGGTACTAATAAATTTCTTCATTAAACAATACTATTTAAATCGTTTCAGCTTTACCGCCCGCCTTTTCTATAGCCGCTTTTGCAGTTGCTGTAAATTTATGTACCGTGATATTTAATTTTGCGGTCAATTCTCCACGCCCCAAAATCTTAACCATATCGTTCTTACTTGTCAAACCATTTGCGATCAAAAGCTCCATATTCACTGTATCAGTGATTTTGCCATCATCAACCAATTGTTGAAGTTTGTCCAAATTGATTCCTTTGTATTCTTTACGATTGATATTTGTAAAACCGAACTTAGGTACTCTTCTTTGTAAAGGCATCTGACCTCCCTCAAATCCAATTTTCTTTGAAGATCCCGAACGAGATTTTTGTCCTTTATGTCCGCGAGTTGCAGTGCCACCTTTTCCAGAACCCTGACCACGTCCGATTCTTTTTACTGATTTTACTGAACCTTTTGCCGGTTGTAAATTATTTAGTTCCATAACTCAATAGCTTATTAAATTTCCTCTACAGAAACTAAGTGATTAACTGTTTTTACCATTCCTAAGATTGACGGAGTTGCCTCGTGTTCAACCGACTGATTCATTCTAGTCAAACCAAGTGCTTCTAAAGTAAGCTTCTGGTTTTTAGGTCTTCTAATTTTACTTCGAACCTGTGTAATTTTTAATTTCTTCATCACAAATCTATTATCCGTTAAACACTTTTTCTAAGCTGATTCCTCTTTGTTTAGCGATGGTATGTGCATCACGTAAATTCAACAAAGCATCGAAAGTCGCTTTTACTACGTTATGAGGGTTAGAAGATCCTTGTGATTTTGAAAGTACATCATGAACTCCTACTGATTCTAATACCGCACGTACAGCACCACCCGCAATAACTCCGGTACCGTGTGAAGCCGGTTTCAAATAAACTTTTGCTCCTCCGTATTTACCTTTTTGCTCATGTGGCAATGTTTGGTTTAGAATAGGTACTCTTACCAAATTCTTCTTGGCATCTTCAATTGCTTTAGCAATGGCAGTAGCAACATCCTGTGATTTACCAAGTCCATAACCTACAACGCCATTTCCGTTACCTACAACCACGATGGCCGAGAATCCAAAAGTTCTACCTCCTTTGGTCACTTTGGTCACACGTTGTACCCCTACCAAATGATCTTTTAATTCTAAACCGCTTGGTTTTACTCTTTCAATATTTTTATAACTCTTGAACATGACGTCTTGTTAAAATTTTAAACCACCTTCTCTTGCTCCATCAGCAAAAGATTTAACTCTTCCGTGAAATAAATATCCATTTCTATCAAATGAACAAGTTTCAACTCCTGCCTTAACCGCTTTTTCGGCTAGCAATTTTCCAACTGCATTAGCCACTTCCACTTTTGTTCCGGCAGTTACACCTTTTTCTCTTGAAGAAGCTGAAGCAATGGTCACACCGCTAGCGTCATCAATTAATTGGCCGTATATTTCCTTGTTACTTCTGTAAACAGACAACCTGGGTTGACTTGCTGTTCCTGTAACAATTTTTCTGATTCTCTGTTTGATTCGAGATCTTCTTTCTAGTTTTGATAATGCCATAACTATCCTCTATTAAGCTGTTTTACCTGCTTTTCTTCTTAACAATTCTCCAACAAATTTAACTCCTTTTCCTTTGTAAGGTTCAGGCTTACGGAAAGACCTGATCTTAGCCGCTACATGCCCAACCAATTGCTTGTCATAAGAAGTTAATTTTATGATGGGGTTTTTCCCCTTTTCTGTTATCGTTTCAACTTTTACTTCCGGAGCAATATCAAATATAATATTGTGAGAGAATCCTAAAGCCAAATCCAATCTTTGTCCTTGGTTTGTAGCTCTGTAACCAACCCCTACCAATTCTAAGTCTTTCGTCCATCCTGTCGATACACCTACGACCATATTATTGATCAACGCACGGTACAAACCGTGTGCTGCTTTTTGGGCTTTACTTTCGTCACTTCTTTCTAAAACCAACGTATTATCTTCCTGTTTTATCGAAATCCCAGAAATATCCTGAGACAACTCTCCAAGTTTACCTTTTACTGTAATGTGGTTGTCCTTGAGATCAACTGTCACTCCAGCAGGGATAACTATGGGATTTTTTCCTATTCTTGACATCTTACTAATCTTACAATTTTATTAATAAACGTAACATAATACCTCGCCACCTACATTCTCTAAACGAGCTTTCTTGTTCGTCATCACTCCTTTTGAAGTAGATACGATGGCGATTCCTAAACCATTCAATACTCTTGGCATTTCAGACGCACTTGCGTACTGACGTAAACCCGGTGTACTTACTCTTTGTAATTTCTTAATTACCGATTGTTTAGTAATCTTGTCATACTTCAGTGCAATTTTAATTTTGTCTTGCACTTTGTTTTCTTCAAATTTATAGCTCAGAATATATCCTTGATCAAACAAGATCTTGGTCATTTCTTTCTTTAAATTTGAAGCTGGGATTTCGACCACTCTATGCCCTGCTTTTGAGGCATTTCGTATCCTGGTCAAAAAATCTGCTATAGGATCTGTATACATATATAAAATTTGCGGTTTTGGTTTTTAACCGCGAGTACTCGCGGTTAAACTTCAAACCAATTAATATTCAATTCTAAATTACCAACTCGCTTTTTTCACACCAGGAATAAGTCCATTATTGGCCATTTCACGAAATAATACACGTGAAATACCAAACTGTCTCATGTAACCTTTTGGTCTTCCTGTTAATTTACATCTGTTGTGCATGCGAATAGGTGAAGCATTTTTCGGTAATTTTTGCAATAGCTCATATTCTCCGGCCTCTTTCAAAGCTTTTCTCTTCTCAGCATATTTTGCTACCGTTTTTGCTCTTTTTACTTCGCGAGCTTTCATTGATTCTTTTGCCATCGCTTAATTCTTTTTAAATGGTAAACCCAATTCGTGCAATAAAGATTTTGCTTCTTTATCCGTATTGGCGGTAGTAACGAAAGTGATATCCATTCCACCAATTCTGTAAATCTTATCAATATTGATCTCCGGGAAAATAATTTGCTCAGTGACACCGAGGTTATAATTTCCTCTTCCATCAAAACCGGTGCTTTTCACACCTTTAAAATCTCTTACACGAGGAAGTGCTACAGTAACCAACCTGTCTAGAAATTCATACATTTTATCGGAACGTAAAGTTACCTTTACCCCAATTGGCATACCTTTTCTCAATTTAAAAGATGCGACATCCTTTTTTGAAATCGTTGTAACTGCTTTCTGACCGGTGATCGCCGATAATTCATTGGCCGCATGCTCGATTAATTTCTTATCCGCAATTGCTGCACCAACTCCTCTACTGATCACAATTTTTTCCAATTTAGGAACTTGCATCACATTTTCGTATCCGAACTCTTCCTTCAACGCAGTTTTTATTCTGCTTTGATATTCTTCTTTAAGTCTAGGTGTATATTCCATAACTATATTACTTCATTCGTTTTTTTAGAGAATCTAACCTTTTTATCTCCATCCTTTCGGAAACCAACCCTTGTTGTTTTTCCGTTTTCAACCAACATCAGGTTTGAAATGTGGATTGGAGCTTCTTTCTTCACTATTCCGCCTTGTGGATTTTGTGCACTAGGTTTCGTGTGTTTAGAAATTAAGTTAACGCCTTCAACGATGGCTCTGTTCTTATCCTTAATGATCTCTACGATCTTTCCTTCTTCACCTTTGTGATCACCAGAAATTACCTGAACCGTATCTCCGGTTTTTAATTTTAGCTTTGCCATAGTCTTCTATATTTAAAGCACTTCAGGTGCTAGTGATACAATTTTCATGAATTGTTTTTCGCGCAATTCTCTCGCTACCGGACCAAATACACGCGTTCCTCTCATTTCATTTGCAGCAGCATCCAACAATACACATGCATTATCATCAAATCTGATATAAGAACCGTCTTTACGTCTTACTTCTTTTTTGGTGCGCACCACTACTGCTTTTGCTACCTGACCCTTTTTTGCTGTACCATTGGGTGTTGCCTCTTTTACAGAAACAACAATCTTATCTCCAACAGATGCATAACGTCTATTTGTTCCACCTAGGACACGAATTACTAATACTTCCTTTGCTCCGGTGTTATCAGCTACCTTTAATCTTGACTCCTGTTGTACCATGGTTATTTAGCTCTTTCTATAATTTCAACTAATCTCCAACGTTTGTTCTTGCTCAACGGACGAGTTTCACTTATTCTTACCGTATCACCTTCGTTGCAATCATTTTTTTCATCGTGTACATAATACTTTTTTGTATTCAACACGAATTTTCCGTAAAGAGGGTGTTTTACTCGTCTAACTTCAGAAACAACTACCGTTTTCTCCATTTTTGCACTAGACACTACACCTACTCTTTCTTTTCTAAGATTTCTTTGTTCCATCTTTAAATTGAAATAGAATTATTGTAATTCTCTTTTTGTTAATTCTGTAGCCAATCTGGCACAAGTTCTTCTCAACTTTCTTAACTGTATCGGATTTTCTAATGGCGAAATTCCGTGAGCTAATTTCAAGTCGGTATAATTCTTCTTGAATCCTTCTAATTTCTCCTGTAAATCTTCTACAGATAATCCTTTAATTTCAGATTGTTTCATGGTTAAATTTTTTGCAGATTCTTAATTATGCATTTTCGTAATTACGTGCAACAACAAATTTTGTCTTTACAGGTAATTTCTGAGCGGCCAAACGCAAAGCTTCTTTTGCTACATCCATAGGCACTCCACCTACTTCAAACATAATTCTGCCGGGTTTTACCACTGCCACAAAATATTCCGGTGCTCCTTTACCTTTACCCATACGTACTTCTAATGGCTTCTTGGTAATTGGTTTATCCGGGAAAATTTTAATCCATAAACTTCCTTGACGTTTCATATAACGAGTTGCAGCAATACGCGCTGCTTCGATTTGTCTCGAGGTAAGAAGATCTTGTTCTAATGATTTTATTCCAAAAACTCCATTAGAAAGCTGGTGTCCTCTTTGAGAAATACCTTTAAGGCTTCCTTTACCTTTCTGAACTTTACGAAATTTAACTCTCTTAGGCTGTAACATTTTTTATTATTTAAAAAATTATTTTTTACGAGGCTTATTTCTTCCTTCGTTTGCTTTGCCTTTTTTAGACATACCCACTAAAGGAGATAATTCTCTTTTTCCATAAACCTCACCCTTCATGATCCAAACCTTAATACCTAATTTTCCATAGGTAGTATCGGCTTCATCAAGTGCATAATCAATATCCGCTCTAAAAGTAGAAAGAGGAATTCTACCTTCTTTAAAAGATTCTGAACGCGCCATTTCAGCACCGTTCAATCTTCCTGAAATCTGAACTTTAATTCCTTCTGAATTCATACGCATCGTAGTAGAGATGGCCATTTTGATCGCTCTCTTGTAAGAGATCCTGCTTTCAATTTGTCTGGCAATACTAGCTGCTACTAATTTTGCATCTAACTCAGGTCTTTTGATTTCAAAAATATTGATCTGTATTTCTTTCCCGGTGATCTTTTTGAGCTCTTCTTTTAACTTGTCTACCTCTTGACCGCCTTTTCCGATAATAATACCGGGTCTTGCCGTAGTGATAGTAACGGTTACAAGCTTAAGAGTTCTCTCAATGATGATTCGAGATACACTTGCTTTACTCAATCTAGCATGAACATACTTTCTGATCTTGTCATCCTCAGCAATTTTATCGCCGTAGTCATTTCCGCCGTACCAGTTAGAATCCCATCCTCTGATAATACCTAAACGATTTCCTATTGGATTAGTTTTTTGTCCCATGCTATTACTTAGTTGCTTAAATTATTTGTTCCTAATACCAACGTTACGTGATTCGAACGTTTTCTGATACGATGTGCTCTACCTTGAGGAGCTGTTCTTAATCTCTTAAGAGAAGACGCGCTATCAACATAGATCTCTTTTACATACAATCCTGCCTCTTCGATATTTGCATCCTCATTTTTTGCTTGCCAGTTGGCAATAGCAGACAACATCAATTTTTCCAGGTTAATAGAAGAGTGCTTTGGGTTATACTTCAATATTGCCAAAGCTTTTTCTACTTCAACTCCTCTTACCAAATCTGCAACCAATCGCATTTTTCTCGGCGAAGAAGGACAACCATTCAATTTAGCCACATAAGTTTCCTTACGCGCCTCTTTTAGTTGCTGTGCTCTCATGTTTTTACGAACTCCCATAACTCCTATTTTTTACCTTTATTTTTAGCACCAGCATGACCTCTAAAAGTACGTGTTGGTGAAAATTCTCCTAATTTATGCCCTACCATATTCTCAGTAACATACACAGGTACAAATTGTCTACCGTTGTGTACACCAATTGTCTGACCCACAAAATCCGGAGTAATCATAGAGGCTCTAGACCAGGTTTTTATGACTGATTTATTGCCGGAATCTATATTTTTCTGAACCTTTCTATCAAGTTTAAAATGAACAAAGGGTCCTTTTTTTAACGAACGTGCCATAATTAATTCTTATTTTTTTCTACGCACAACAATGTGTTTATTACTCGCTTTTGTCTTAGATCTGGTCTTGAATCCTTTTGCAGGGATACCATTTCTAGATCTTGGATGTCCACCGGTAGCTCTACCTTCACCACCACCCATTGGGTGATCGACAGGGTTCATTACAACCGGACGTGTTCTCGGTCTTCTACCTAACCATCTGCTTCTACCTGCTTTACCGGATACAACCAATTGATGATCAGAATTAGATACGACTCCTACAGTTGCTTTACAGGTCAATAAAACCAGGCGAACCTCACCCGAAGGTAATTTTACCGTAGCATATTTTCCTTCTCTTGCCATTAACTGAGCGAAAGTACCTGCACTTCTTGCCAAAACAGCGCCTTGACCCGGGTGCAATTCAATACAAGAAATAACC
Organism: uncultured Flavobacteriaceae bacterium; assembly: GCA_964631875.1. Lineage (GTDB taxonomy): Bacteria > Bacteroidota > Bacteroidia > Flavobacteriales > Flavobacteriaceae > Namhaeicola. The sequence continues at coordinate 5,473 of CAZWAN010000041.1, read as the reverse complement.
GTTCCTAAAGGGATGTCACTCAAATACAGTGTGTTTCCTACTTCCGGAGCTACTTTTTCTCCCGAAATAATTTCCTGTCCAACTTTAAGGCCATTTTGAGCTACGATATATCTCTTTTCACCATCCGCATAATTCAACAAGGCGATATACGCAGATCTGTTTGGATCGTATTCTATCGTTTTAACCGTTGCAGGAACTCCATCCTTATTTCTTTTAAAATCGATAATACGGTATTTCTTCTTGTGACCACCACCTACATAGCGCATGGTCATCTTCCCGTCATTATTTCTACCTCCAGATCTCGTTTTTGATGCCAACAAACTCTTTTCAGGTTTTGAAGTTGTAACTACATCAAAATCAGTAACAACTCTAAAACGTTGTCCTGGGGTTATTGGATTTAATTTTCTTAATGCCATCTCTTTATCTTAGATATTGCTATAAAAATCAATATTTTCTCCTTCAGCCAATTGCACAAAGGCTTTCTTATACGCTCCTTTCATACCCGTAACCAAACCTTGTTTCGTGTACTTTGTATTGCGCTTTACAGGATAATTCACTGTTCTTACACTATTGACAGACACACCATAGGCACTTTCAACAGCGTTCTTGATCTCAATTTTATTGGCTTGCTTATTCACCACAAATGAATAACAGTTTCTCAACTCGCTGAGATCTGTAGCCTTTTCCGTAATAATAGGTTTTATTAAAATACTCATGACTATTACTTACTAAAATTTGATTCAATTTCTTCTAAACAACTTTCTGAAAGCACAACTTTATTTGCGTTTAAAACTTCGTAAGTTGCTATTCCTGAGCCATTTACGATATTTACTCCTTTCAAATTTCGCGATGACAAATATACGTTTTTATTTGACTCATCCAACACAAAGAGAGATTTTTTGTTTTCTATCCCCAATGACTTCAACACATTAACGAATGATTTTGTCTTTGGTGCTTCGAAATCAAAGTTCTCTACAACCACAATATTCTCTTCTTTTGCTTTCAAAGAAAGGGCCGATTGACGAGCTAATCTTTTCAAATTTTTGTTCAATTTGAAAGAATAGTTTCTCGGTCTTGGACCAAAAACTCTACCTCCACCTCTAAAAACCGGAGATTTGATACTTCCTGCTCTGGCAGTACCTGTACCTTTTTGCTTTTTGATCTTTCTGGTACTACCAGAAACTTCCGCTCTCTCTTTAGATTTATGAGTTCCTTGACGTTTGTTAGCCAAATATTGCTTAACATCCAAATAAATAGCGTGTTTATTTGGTTCTATCCCAAATATAGCATCTGAAAGCTCAACGCTTCTTCCAGTATTTTTCCCGTTGATATCTACTACCGCTACTTTCATTATTTCTCAATAATTAAATATGAATCTTTGTGGCCCGGTACTGCACCTTTCACTACCAAAAGATTTTTATCCTTTACCACTTTTAACACCCTTAGGTTTTGTACTTTTACTTTATCTCCACCTAATCTACCTGCCATCTTCATTCCTTTGAAAACTCTTGCAGGATAAGAGGCCGCACCAATAGAACCCGGAGCTCTTAAACGGTTGTGCTGACCATGAGTTGCTTGACCTACTCCGCCAAATCCATGTCTTTTTACAACACCGTTAAACCCTTTTCCTTTTGATGTACCGCTTACATCAACAAATTCGCCTTCTTCAAAAAGCTCCACAGTGAGTTCATCACCTAAATTGTACTTTTCTTGAAAATACTTGAATTCAACAACACGCCTTTTAGAAGAAGTTCCCGCCTTTTTAAAGTGACCATTGGCCGCTTTAGTCGAGTGCTTTTCTGCTTTGTCATCGAAACCAAGTTGCAACGCTTCATACCCGTCAACCTCTTTGGTTCTGACTTGGGTAACTACACATGGACCGGCCTGTATTACTGTACACGGAATATTCTTTCCATTTTCATCGTAAATACTGGTCATTCCAACTTTTTTACCTATTAACCCAGACATAATTACATTAATAAATTATTAAACATTCTATTTAAAAAAACAGGGTTAAAAATACTTCAACCCTGATGTATTTTTACCGTTTTTCCCTCGCCTAATACTCGGGACATGTCATCGAAAATTCCCTTTTCAATGCTTGGAGTAGTTATTCCGGAATTCTCCGGAATCAAACTAAACCTTGATCTCTACTTCAACACCACTTGGCAATTCCAACTTCATCAACGCATCGATCGTTTTTGAAGATGAACTGTAGATGTCTAAAATGCGTTTGTGTGCATTCAATTCAAATTGCTCTCTTGACTTTTTGTTTACGTGAGGAGATCTCAATACTGTAAAGATCTTTTTATTTGTAGGCAATGGAATTGGACCATTGATCACAGCTCCTGTATTTTTTACAGTCTTAACAATTTTATCAGCCGACTTATCTACCAAGTTATGGTCGTAAGATTTTAATTTTATTCTAATTTTTTGACTCATCGCTTAACTAATTAAGGAATTACCCTATTGCTTTTTTAATCACTTCCTCTGATACATTCGATGGAGTTTCTGCATAATGTGCAAATTCCATAGACGATGTTGCTCTACCTGATGACAATGTTCTCAAAGTAGTTACATATCCAAACATTTCTGAAAGAGGGACCAAAGCTTTGATCACCTTTGCACCGGCTCTATCATCCATAGAGTTTACTTGTCCTCTTCTTCTGTTCAAATCACCAACTATATCACCCATGTTCTCTTCAGGTGTTACCACCTCAAGTTTCATGATCGGTTCAAGGATTACAGCTCCTGCCGCTTTTGCCGCTGCTTTATAACCCATTTTAGCTGCCAATTCGAATGAAAGTGCATCAGAATCTACAGGGTGATAAGACCCGTCAATAATTCTCACTTTCATAGAATCCATTTCGTAACCTGCTAATGGACCATTCTTCATAGCCATTTTGAAACCTTTTTCGATAGCCGGAACAAATTCTCTCGGAATATTACCTCCTTTGATCTCGTTTACAAACTGTAATCCAGGACCTTTGAAATCAGCATCAGCAGGACCCATTTCGAATACCACATCACCAAATTTTCCACGTCCACCTGACTGCTTCTTATAAACTTCTCTATGGTTTGCATTTCTTGTAAGTGCTTCTTTATACTCAACCTGAGGCTGACCTTGATTCACTTCCACCTTGAATTCTCTCTTTAAACGATCAACAAGAATCTCTAAGTGCAACTCACCCATTCCTGAGATAACTGTTTGACCACTGGCTTCATCCGTCTTTACCACAAAGGTTGGATCTTCTTCAGCCAACTTAGCCAAGCCCATACCTAATTTATCGACATCAGCTTTGGTCTTAGGTTCAACCGCAATACCGATAACCGGTTCAGGGAAAGACATCGATTCCAGCACAATAGGCTTATTCAGATCACAAAGCGTATCACCTGTTTTGATATCTTTAAAACCAACGGCTGCTCCAATATCCCCTGCAGATATTTTATCAATAGGTTGTTGTTTATTGGCGTGCATTTGGTAGATTCTGGAAATCCTTTCTTTATTTCCTGAACGTGTGTTCAATACATATGATCCGGAATCCAACTGTCCTGAATAAACTCTAAAGAATGCCAATCTTCCTACGAAAGGATCGGTAGCAATTTTAAAAGCTAAACTTGAAAAAGGTTCAGAAGCACTGGGCTTTCTTTTTTCTTCTAATTCAGTTTCAGGATTTACACCAACGATCGCTTCGATATCTAACGGAGAAGGTAAAAACCTCATCACTCCGTCCAGCATGGCTTGTACACCTTTATTTTTAAAGGCCGAACCGCAAAACATGGGTATGATCGACATGTCAATTGTCGCTTTTCTCAAAGCAGCAATGATCTCTGCTTCTGTGATCGAATTTTCATCTTCAAAGAATTTCTCTAATAAAGCTTCGTCATATTCAGCAACTGCCTCAACCAACTCTGCTCTTTTTTGAGAAACTTCATCTTTTAATTCAGCAGGAATTTCGATCACTTCATAAGTCATCCCTTTATCTTCTTCATTCCAAACAATCGCTTTGTTTGAGATCAAGTCAACAACTCCTTTAAAATCGATTTCATCTCCAATTGGCACTTGTAAGGGAACCGGGTTTCCACCCAACATCTCTCTGATCTGCGTACAAACATTGTAGAAATCAGAACCTTGACGGTCCATTTTATTTACAAATCCAATTCTCGGAACTTTATATTTATCTGCCTGTCTCCATACTGTTTCAGATTGAGGTTCAACCCCATCCACAGCACTAAACAAAGCAACCATACCATCTAACACCCGCAACGAACGCTCTACCTCAACCGTAAAGTCAACGTGACCCGGGGTATCAATGATATTTACAACATAATTTTCATCATTGTATTTCCACTCACAATGTGTTGCAGCTGAAGTAATGGTAATACCTCTTTCCTGCTCCTGCTCCATCCAGTCCATAGTAGCAGCACCGTCGTGAACTTCACCAATTTTGTGAGAAACACCGGTATAGTACAAAATACGCTCCGTAACGGTAGTTTTACCGGCATCAATATGCGCTGCAATACCAATATTTCTTGTATATTTTAAATCTTTTGCCATTTTATCTTTACCTTAAAATCTAAAGTGAGAGAATGCTTTATTTGCTTCTGCCATCTTGTGTACATCTACACGTTTTTTTACAGCAGCTCCTTCTTCTTTTACCGCAGCCAAAATTTCACCGGCTAACCTTTGAGCCATTGATTTTTCATTTCTCTTCTTAGAATAAAGAATCAACCATTTAATGGCCATAGAAATTTTTCTGTCCGGTCTGATTGGCATAGGGATCTGGAATGTCGCTCCACCAATTCTGCTACTTCTCACCTCCACATGAGGCATTACGTTCGACAATGCTTCTTTCCACAATTCTAAAGCTGTCTTCTCTTCGTCTTGCTTTCTTTGCTCAACAATATCTAATGCATCATAAAATACTTTAAAAGCAATAGATTTCTTCCCGTCAACCATTAGGTTATTTACAAACCTTGTTACCAACTGGTCTCCAAACTTCGGATCCGGTAAAAGAATCCTTTTTTTAGATAATTTTTTTCTCATTGTTCTCTACATTAAAGTATTTACGTTATTTCTTTGGACGTTTTGTTCCGTATTTTGATCTACGTTGGGTACGCCCATTAACTCCTGCTGTATCTAATGCTCCACGAACAATGTGATATTTCACACCAGGTAAATCTTTTACTCTTCCGCCCCTAACCAATACTATCGAGTGCTCTTGTAAGTTATGTCCTTCTCCCGGGATGTACGCGTTCACTTCATTACCATTGGTCAACCTTACCCTGGCTACTTTTCTCATAGCTGAGTTTGGTTTCTTTGGCGTAGTTGTGTAAACACGTGTACAAACACCGCGACGTTGAGGACAAGAACTCAAAGCAGCCGATTTACTCTTCTTAGTTATTGTGGCCCTTCCTTTTCGTACTAATTGTTGAATAGTTGGCATTCTATTAATTTATTTTTTTAAATTTT
>CAZWAN010000040.1:0-23282 GCA_964631875.1 uncultured Flavobacteriaceae bacterium | reverse complement strand
AATACTCTGTTGCATTTGTTCGGTTTTAGTGTTTGACGATATTTCTGTAGTTTCTTTTGCAGCTTCTTTCTTGCAGGCGGCAAAACAAACAATTAGCGCAATGATCATTAAGTTTTTCATGGTTTTATTTTTTATAGTATTTCTTAAATTTAAAAAATGCTAAAATACTGATTATTACAGAGAAAATTAACCATCCCCAAATTTCATTAGGAATTGGTGCAGATTCTCCGGCGGCATAAGAATGTAACCCTGATAATAAATGATTTACCCCTAAATAGGTCATTAAAATAGAAGCAAATCCAAAAACTGACATCAAATTAAAGGTATACTTACTTTTCAAACCAGGTATTAATCGCATATGAAGAATAAAAGAATAGATCATGATACTAATTAAAGCCCATGTCTCTTTGGGATCCCAACCCCAGTAGCGACCCCAACTTTCATTTGCCCACATACCACCTAAAAAATTCCCGATGGTCAGCATGACCAAACCAATGGTTAGAGACATTTCATTGATCACGGTGATCTCGTCTATGGCCAATTTTATTTTCTTCTTATTCTTTACATTGGTAAATACGTAAAGTAACAATGCCAATAAACCTAAAATCATACTTATTGTAAAAGGACCGTAGCTCGCAACAATAATCGCTACATGCACCATCAGCCAATAAGAATCGAGTACCGGAACTAAATTTCCTATAGAGGGATCCATCCAATTCCAATGAGCAACCATAAGTAACATCGAGGTTACAAAGGTAGTTGAGGCTAAAGTTAAAGGCGATTTTCTTCCAAAAGCGAAACCAAAGAACATGGTTGCCCAAGCCACATAGATCATAGATTCATAACCGTTGCTCCATGGAGCATGGCCTGATATATACCATCTTATGGCTAACCCCGCAGTATGGTATAAAAACAATAATAAAATAGCAATGCTGCTAATTTTTATCAATAGTCGCAATAACTTATTGTCTTTGAAAATATGGATGATGACCAAAATAAAGAGCACCAAACTCGCCAGCATATACTTCCAAAACAGTCCTTTAAAAATATCATGTTCGTTATAAAAGATCTCCAGATCTATTTTCTTTTCAGAAGGGATGACTTCTGCACCAAATTTTTGCTGGTATTTGTGCATACTGTCCAGATACTGATCAGGTGTTGTATAATCACCTGTTTTAAAAGATTCTCTCAAAGCATCTGCATACAAGGGAACAATTTTACTCACAAATAAAGAATCTTCACCTTTAAAACCTGCAAAACTTACTTCCGGGTAGGCATACCATTTGTTATTTTCATCATTGGGCAAAGGGAAAAATTTAAAAATTCCACCACCCAGGGCACCAAATAGCAAGTTAGCTCTACCATCAACATTTAATACACTTTCTTCATACTTGGTCTTTATCTTCTTTTTGTGTGCAGCCGCAACTTCGTCCTTTAATTTATAATTGCCTTCATCCGTAAAAAAGTCAGAAAAGCGAGCATACTTTTGATCATGAGGAATCCCAATTAGATCCCTTAGTTTAGTATTGTCTTTTTTGATATATATAAACGGTACAAAATACCAAGCACGTGGATTAATAACCATCGAAACCAATACTTGATTAGCATCCATGTCTCCATAGCTATCCTTTTTACTTACTTTTCTCAATAACTCAGAAGCAAAAGTATTTACTGGCTTCATTCTACCACCTGCATCCTGAATAACCAAAGATCCAAACTCTCTGGCATGATCCGGATCAACATTCTGTTGCCTCAAAATTGAATCAATGACCCGGTAATTATTATCATGGTTGTGGTTGTGCTGCTCTGTATTCTGTGCAAACCCAAGCAAGGTAAAAATCAAAAGTATTGGGGTCAAAATTTCCTTTTTGGCTTTTATTTTTTCAAGTTTTTTCTCTAAAAAAGTAAATCTGGATTCCTTCGTAAATAATGAAAATGTCAGCGCAAAAAATAAAAGGAGATAGCCAAAATAAGTCGTGTAAGTACCTAATTGATCATGATTTACAGAAAGAAAAGTTTGTTCAACTTCTCCCTGATCATTGTAACTTGACTGAAAAAATCTGTACCCTTTATAATCCAAAATATGGTTCATAAATATTCTGTAATCAAAAGTTTTATCCTTATCGATCACGGTGACTTCACTCGCATATGATTTCGGGCTCATAGAACCCGGATATCTATCTAATTGAAAATCTCTTAGTTTGACCTGAAAAGGAACTTTCCACTGCACTGAGCCATAGGCCAATCTAAAATTTAAGCCATCCATCTCAAATTTTACCGGAGAATTTATACTCAGAGCACTTCCCTTGAGTTTTACCAATTTCTCCTGGTTCTCGGTCTTAACCAAAACTTCGAGCATATCGGATGGATTCGCGTCTTTGTCACCCGCTTGTAATTCCATTTTTCCTTTCACAGGGCCCTCCGGAACCACAAATTGCGTTCCGTTAAACATGTATAGTGCCCGTAAATTAAAATGTTGAAGAGAATCTGCAACAACCTCTCCCTGCTGTTGTGTGGCCATTACCATAAAATTTCCTACTGATGGAGGATTAATTTTTAATGAATCATTAACCGTCACAAAATTAAATGCGCCTTGAGTGGGTTTGTCAAAAGCGAATATATTATTGTGCACATTAACAACATCTCCTTGCTTTAGTAAATGTTCATGACGTCCATCTCCGCCCGATTCAACAACTTTTAAGTAAACCTCTCCATCCGGATCATTTACAAAAACTTCTTTGGCATTGGCGATATAACTTATGTATTCAACTGACACGGGCTTGCCTTTAAAATCAGTTTTCATTAAAAAATGATTTCCTCCGCGAAGCAGATCAAAAAAATTTGCCATTTTGCCCGTAAAACTCTTCTCTTTTCCGTTCAGATTTGCAAATAAAAAATCTTGTGAAACTGGTGTTTTCTCATCCTTCCCATCATTCAAGTAAAGCGAAACAAAGGCTTTATCAGACAACATCAAATCCGTAGTTTCACCTTCATAAATAGGCATAACACCTTCAAAACTGATGTATCTGGTTATAGCAGCCCCAACAATGATGAATACGAAGGCCAGGTGAAAAAGAAAAGTGACTCTTTTCCCCTTTTTATACAGCTTGTATTTCTTAATATTTCCAATAAAATTGATCAGGAAAAAAACTAAAATTAATTCAAACCACCAGGAATTATACACTAAGGCTTTGGCAGTCTGAGTACCAAAATCATTTTCAATAAAAGTGGCAATTGCCATAGATGCGGCATATAATAAAAATAGAACTCCGGTAAGTTTAGTTGAGAACAGAAAATCGAATAATTTCTTCATAAATAGCTTTGTAATATAAGTGACACAAAAGTAAGAAATAAAAAACCTTTGAATACTGACATTTTTCACATTTCTGATTAAACCTTTTCCTATAAGTTTTGTCTATGTTTTTATAAATTAAAAAAATTAGTTGCAGATGCAACCAATTTTTTTTTGTTTAATTTTACGCGCCAAAATTCATTCTATGCTTGAAGAAACCTTGCTACCTTATCTCGGAAGAACTACTAAATTGATCGGTTTGTGTATTTTGGACGAGTTTAATACAAATGGCATTGACCTAAGCAAAGAACAATGGTTGGTCCTTAAATATTTACACGAAAAGAATGGGCTCATTCAAAATGACCTTGCATTTATTACTGACCGATCCAAAACCGCGTTGACAAGATTGATACAAACCATGGAGAAAAAAAATTTGGTTTACAGGGTTTCCGGGAAAAAAGACAAAAGAATCAATCGAGTATTTTTAACCGAAAAAGGCGAGAATATCTTTAACGCATCTCTTCCACATTTAGAAAAATTAATGGACATACTATTTGAGGGATTGACACCAAATCAGGTGACAAATACTATTCAAATTTTAGAAAAAGTAAAATACAATACCGAAAACAGACTAAAAAATTCACTATGAGAAAATACGTAAGCATTGCTTTGGGAATACTTTTACTGGTAGCTACCTATTTACTTGTTCAACAGATGATTGAAAACAATAAAAAACCAGATTTAAAACCTCCTAAAACCGTGAATAGTGTTTTTGTGGAAGAAGTTAATAATCGGGATGTACCTTTGGTCATCTCTGCAAGTGGAAACCTGACCGCAAAGAATAAAATTGAATTGTACAGCGAGGTTCAAGGTGTTCTTGTGCCTATGTCTAAAGATTTTAAAGCGGGGACATCTTACAAAAAAGGCGAAGTCATTTTAAGAATGAACAGCGATGAGCATATTGCCAATTTACGAGCTCAAAAAAGCAATTTATTTAATACCATTGCTACGATCATGCCGGATATCCGTTTAGATTACCCGGAAGAATATCAAAAGTGGCAAGATTATTTAGATGTTTTCGATTTTGAAAAACCGACTCCTTCGCTACCAGAACCAAGTTCCGAAAAGGAAAAATTCTTCATTTCAGGTAGAAATATTTATACTACTTATTACAATGTGAAAAATCTCGAAGTAAGATTGTCGAAATACGCCATCAGTGCTCCGTATGACGGTATTCTGACTGAAGCACTGGTTAATCCGGGTACCTTAGTAAGGCAGGGACAAAAATTAGGCGAATTTATCAATCCAAATATTTATGAAATGGAGATTGCCGTAAACGCAGATTACAAAGACCTGCTCCAGATTGGCAAAACAGTAGAATTGCACGACCTGGAAAGAACCAAGAACTGGCAAGGAAAGGTCGTTAGGGTAAATGGAAAAATAGATCAAACGACGCAAACCATAAAGGTATTTATCCAGGTAAGCAGTGCAGAACTAAAGGAAGGAATGTATTTAGAAGCCGACCTGGATGCCAAAACGGAAACCAATGCCTATGAAATTTCAAGAAAATTATTGATAAACAATCAAAATGTTTATACGGTTAATGATACCCTTTTAAAACTAACTCCTGTGGAAACGGTTTATTTTAGTGACCAAACAGCAGTTATTAAAGGCCTACCCAATGGAACTTTGATAATTTCCAAAACAATTCCCGGTGCTTATGATGGCATGGTAGTAAAAATTATGAACCCAACCAAAAACCAATAGATCTGTGAAAAAGATTATTACCTATTTTATAAAATACGATACTGCGGTTAACATTTTCATCCTTTCTTTCTTCGTTTTTGGAATCATTGGAGTTCGCTCTATGAAATCCTCTTTCTTCCCGTTGGTTGATTCTACCAATATTTCAATTTCATTGATTTACCCCGGAGCGTCACCACAAGAAATGGAAGAAGGGGTGGTTTTAAAAATTGAAGACAATTTAAAGGGAATTGTTGGGATCGATCGGGTTACATCGGTCTCAAGAGAAAACTCGGCAAGTATCAATGTAGAAATCGAACAGGACAAGAATATCGATGTGGTTTTGGCTGATGTAAAGAACGCAGTGGATAGAGTACCTTCATTTCCGGTTGGCATGGAGCCTCCTGTAATTTCTAAAATTGAAAATATTAGAGAAACCATCAGTTTTACCCTAAGTGGAGAAAACATTCCCTTAAAAACCCTAAAGGATTATGCAAGACAAATTGAAAAAGACTTGCGTGCCATCGATGGTATTTCTCAGGTTGAGCTTACCGGCTTTCCTGAAGAGGAGATCGAGATCGCTGTTAGAGAAAACGACCTCCGCGCCTATGACCTTACTTTTGCGCAAGTCGCCTCGGCCGTAAGTCAGACCAATTTATTGATCACCGGTGGTAATATTAAAACAGAGGAAGAAGATTTTTTAATTCGGGCTAGGAACAGAAACTATTACGGAAGTGATCTGAACAGTATAATCGTAAAAGCCGACCCTTCAGGAAATATTATTCGGTTGGAGGATGTGGCAGAAATTCGTGACCGTTGGAATGAAAACCCGGACAGAATTTATTACGACGGCCAAATTGCCGTGGAAGTTAGGGTGAGTAATACAAACAACGAGGATCTTTTGGACACGGCAGACAAAGTAAAAGCCTATATTAGTTTGTTTAATTCCAAAAATGACAATCTTCAAATAAATATTGCGAACGACAGTTCGATTACGCTAAATCAACGAACACAATTATTGGTAGAAAATGCCATTGCAGGAATGTTGCTGGTGCTACTTTTCTTAGCCCTGTTTTTGAATATCAGAATTGCATTTTGGGTTGCTGCCGGTTTGCCCATCGCGTTTTTTGGAATGTTCATTTTTGCCTCTCAATTCGACGTAACCATCAATGTTCTTTCTCTTTTCGGAATGATCATTGTCATTGGTATCTTGGTGGATGACGGAATTGTAATCGGTGAGAATATCTACCAACATTACGAGTCCGGTAAGTCTCCTTTCAAAGCTGCAATCGATGGTACCATGGAAGTTATTCCGCCTATCGTTTCCGCCATTTTGACCACAATTATTGCCTTTTCTACCTTCTTTTTTCTGGATGGAAGGATTGGGAATTTCTTTAGCGAAGTGTCTACTATTGTTATTTTAACATTGAGTATTTCATTGGTCGAAGCGCTGATTATTTTGCCGGCGCATTTGGCCCATTCCAAAGCATTAGCGCAAACAGAAAAAAAGAAGACAGGATTTATTGGAGCCTTCAATAAAATAAATGTGAAGGCAGAAAATGCCCTGTTTTATGTCAGAGACAAATTTTATGCCCCCTATCTAAGGTTCTTTATTCATCACAAATTTTTGGGGTTTGCCATTCCCACAGCCATGTTGATTTTGTCTTTTGGATCTATTCAAAGTGGTTTTGTAAAAACAGCTTTTTTTCCGAGTATTGCGAGCGATGTGGTCAGAATTAGTCTGAGTATGCCTCAGGGCACCAATGAAAAGATCACCGATTCAATTATTTCCATGATCGAAGAAAAATCATGGGATGTTAACGTAGATTTTACAGAGAAACAATCTGATAACCAACAAGTAATTCAAAACATCATCAAAAGGATAGGTCCCGGAACAAGCAATGCTTCCTTAACCATAAACTTGCTCCCGGGAGAATCTCGCGACTTTCCATCCATAGATATCAGCAATGCGATTAGAGAAAAAGTAGGAAAGGTGTATGGTGTGGAATCTTTAATTTTTGGATCGGGATCTAATTTCGGTGGAAGTCCGGTGGCGGTTGCACTTTTGGGGAATAATATTGATGAGCTAAAATCTGCTAAAGCAGAATTAAAATCGGCCATGGAAAACAATCCGGTTTTAAAAGATGTTTCCGACAACGATCCGGCGGGGATTAAAGAAATTGAGATCAAATTGAAGGACAATGCGCAGATTTTAGGACTTACGTTACAGTCCGTCATGAATCAAGTTCGCTATGGATTCTTTGGTTTTCAGGCACAACGCTTTCAGCGAGGAAGAGACGAAATAAAGGTTTGGGTGAGATATGATCGCTCAGACCGTTCTTCCATAAAGGATTTGGACGATATGTGGATCACTACGCCAACAGGAAGCAAAATTCCTTTTAAAGAAATTGCAACCTATACCATTGCCCGCGGAGATGTGGCAATCAATCACTTGGATGGCCAAAGAGAAATTCAAATTACAGCCGATTTAAGGTCGTCTGAGGATAGTGCCACAGAAGTGTTAGACCAGTTAAAATCTGGTGTAATTGCCGATATTCTTTCTAAATATCCCACCGTTTCTACCAGTTATGAGGGGCAGAACAGAGAGGCGATGAAGACCCAGAATTCAGCAATGGCGGTAGGTCTTATCATTATCCTGTTAATTTATGTGGTAATTGCTTTTACTTTCAGGTCTTACAGTCAACCGTTACTTTTAATTTTAATGGTTCCATATAGTTTAATTGGGGTAGTAATTGGTCATTACATTCATGGCTTCCCAATCAATATTCTCTCCTGGTTAGGCATTATTGCTTTAATTGGAATTATGGTGAACGACGGTTTGGTGTTGGTAGGAAAATTCAATAGTTATTTAAAAGAAGGACTCAAGTTTGACGATGCCCTAATTCAGGCCGGTATTTCACGATTTAGAGCCATCTTTTTAACCTCGGTAACCACCGTGGCCGGATTGGCCCCTTTGCTTTTAGAAAAAAGCAGGCAAGCGCAATTTTTAAAACCCATGGCGATTTCGATTTCTTACGGAATTATCATTGCGACTTTCCTAACCCTGTTGATGTTGCCTTTATTATTGTCTTTGAGCAATTCCATTTCAGTTTTCATCAAATGGTTAATTACGGGTAAAGAAGTTACCAAAGAAGAAGTCACAAGAGCTATTAAAGAATTAGAATCAGAAAATGAAGCAATATAAATATTTGATCCTATTAATAGGGTTTTGTTCCACCTACATTTCGGCCCAGACTACATTGAGTAAAGAAGAGGCTGTGGGAATAACTTTAGAGAATAACTACGATATTTTGGTGAGTACCAACAATATTAAAATTGCAGAAAATAATGCCAGTATTTACAATAGTGGTTATTTGCCGAATTTATTTGTTAACGGAAATGCAAGTTATCAGGATTCTCAAAGGGATTCAGAATTTTTGGATGGCTCTACTTTTGTTAGTAATATCAATAGCGAGGTATTAAACGGAAGTGTTGGGGTGGGTTATAATTTGTTCGATGGTTTCGGTAGAAAATACAACTACAAACGCTTAAAAGAGCAATACAACCTCAGTGAGGTTCAAGCAAAACAGGTCATTGAGCTTTCCGTTTTACAATTGCTTCAGGCCTATTACGAAGTTGCCAGATTGACCCAAAACAAAATCAATCAGGAAATTTCTCTGGGAATATCAAAAGAACGATTGACCAGGGAAAAATACAGTTACGAATTTGGGCAGAACACCATGTTGGACGTCTTAAATTCTGAGGTAAATGTGAACAATGATAGTATTACAATTTTAAATACAGACCGATTATTGTCCAATGCTAAGAGAGATCTGAATGTGATCGCCGGAAGAGATATCAACATCGATTTTGAAGTGGATACCGTGGTAGAATACAACTTAGGATTAAATTTAGGGTCTTTGATGGAATCTGCTAAAAAAGACAATAAGGCCTTACAACAAGCCGAGAAGAATATTGCATTGAGCAATTATGATCTAAAGATCAGTAAATCGACCCTATATCCAAGTTTGGATTTGAATGGCTCCTATTCCCTTAATAACACCTACAACCAAACCGACGTAGGAAACCCGTTTTCGTTGATTCGCCAAAATGCCAAAGGGATTCAGGCAGGAGTTAACCTGACCTGGAATATTTTTGACGGCGGATTTACCAAAACCCGTATTCAAAACGCAAAGATCGCCATTGAAACCAACGAGATCTTAAAGGAACAAATAGAACAAGATCTCGAAAGAAATATCTCCAATGCCTGGGAAACTTATCAAAACGCACTTTATATACTTCAGGCAGAAAAAAAGAATGTCGAAACCAACCAACGAAACTTCTCGAGAAGTGAGGAACAATTCAAATTGGGACAAATAATTTCGATTGAATTTCGCTTGGCTCAAACCAATTATCTCAATGCGGTAACCAATTATACTTTGGCCAAATATTCTGCCAAAGTAGCAGAGCTTGTTCTTTTGCAATTGAGTGGTCAATTGCTGGGTGCTAACTACTAAGAAAAAGTAACAAAGGTTACTCGAAATCAAAATTTTGTACTTCCATGATTTTAATCATATTATCCGTCATATCGGTGTATTAACTTTGACCATCAATAAAAAGTAAAAATTATTAATCATGGAAATTTTAAATAAAGTAAAACCGCACGTTTACCGTTTTGGGAATAAGAATGCAGACGGGAATAGTTCAATGAAAAACCTTTTAGGGGGTAAAGGAGCCAATTTGGCAGAAATGAGTTCAATTGGAATTCCTGTACCACCTGGTTTTACCATTACCACCGAAGTTTGTACAGAATATAATTTGGTTGGACATGAAGCTGTAATCAAAATGATTGAGGAAGAAGTACAGCTCGCCATAGAAAATATTGAGGATACCATGGGTGCCAAATTTGGTGACAATGCCAACCCATTGCTTTTGTCTGTTCGTTCTGGTGCAAGAGTATCTATGCCCGGTATGATGGATACCGTGCTGAACTTGGGGTTAAATGATGAAGCTGTAAAAGGAATTGCCGCCAAAACCAACAACGAGAGATTTGCTTGGGATTCGTACAGAAGATTTATTCAAATGTATGGAGGTGTAGTGCTTGGTATGAAACCCGAATCAAAAGAAGATATCGATCCTTTTGAAGAAATAATTGAACACTTAAAAGATAAACGAGGAATTGAATTAGATACACAATTCTCCATCCAAGATTTAAAGGACTTGGTGTACGATTTTAAGGATGTGGTTAAAAAGAAAAAAGGATTTGATTTCCCTACCGATCCCTGGGATCAGCTTTGGGGAGCTGTAATCGCTGTTTTTAATAGCTGGAATGGTGACCGAGCAGTATATTATAGGAATATGCACGGTTATCCTGCAGATTGGGGAACTGCAGTAAACGTTCAAGCAATGGTTTTCGGAAATATGGGAACTTCTTCTGGTACAGGTGTTTGCTTTACAAGAGATGCAGGAACAGGAGAAAACATTTTTAACGGAGAATACCTGATCAATGCTCAAGGAGAAGATGTGGTTGCCGGAGTTAGAACTCCACAGCAGATCACTAAAATTGGTTCTCAACGATGGGCAGAATTGGCCAAGGTGGAAGAAGAAGACAGACAAGAAAATTATCCTTCGTTAGAAGAATTGATGCCAGAGATTTACAAGGAATTAGACGGCTATCAACAAAAGCTCGAAAAGCATTATAAAGACATGCAAGATATGGAGTTTACCATACAAGAAGGTAAACTTTGGATCCTTCAAACCAGAAACGGTAAAAGAACAGGTGCCGCAATGGTCAAAATTGCCATCGACCTTTTGAAAGAAGGTGCAATCAATGAAAAAGAAGCATTACTTCGCATCGAACCCAATAAATTAGATGAATTGCTTCACCCGGTTTTTGACCCAAAAGCAATCAAACAATCACATGTAATTGCCCAAGGTTTACCGGCATCTCCCGGTGCTGCAACTGGTCAAATTGTATTCTTTGCAGATGAGGCCGACAAATACAAAAACACCATCTTAACCCGTATCGAAACTTCTCCGGAAGACCTTGAAGGAATGAATATCTCAAAAGGTATTCTTACTGCCAGAGGAGGTATGACTTCTCACGCAGCCGTGGTTGCAAGAGGTATGGGTAAATGTTGTGTTTCCGGTGCCGGAGCATTAAAAATAAATTACAAGACCCGAACCATGGTGGTTGACGGAAAAGAATACCATGAAGGTGATTGGATCTCTTTGAACGGTACAACAGGAAACATCATCGAAGGGAAAGTTGCGACAATAGAACCCGAATTGAGTGGAGAATTTGCAGAATTGATGGAGCTTTCTGACAAGTATTCTAACATGAAGGTGCGCACAAATGCAGATACACCAAAAGATGCAAAGGCCGCAAGAAGTTTTGGAGCTCAAGGTATCGGATTGACAAGAACCGAACATATGTTCTTTGAAGTTGACCGAATCAAAGCCATGCGTGAAATGATCCTGGCTTCTACGGTTAAAGGAAGAAAACATGCTTTAGATATGCTCTTGCCAATGCAGCGTTCTGATTTTGAAGGAATCTTTGAGGCTATGGAAGGCCTTCCGGTAACCGTTCGTTTGTTGGATCCACCCTTACATGAGTTTGTTCCTCATCAATTGATCCAACAAAAGGAATTGGCAGAAGATATGCACATTTCTTTAGAGGCAGTTAAAGCCAAAGTTTCAGAATTGGAAGAATTTAACCCAATGCTCGGACACAGGGGATGTCGTTTAGGAATAACGTATCCTGAAATCACAGAAATGCAAGCCAGAGCTATCATAGAAGCTGCATTAAACCTAAAGCAAAGAGGTATCACTGCCTATCCTGAAATCATGATTCCATTGATTGGAACAAAAGCCGAATTCCTTGCTCAAGAAAAAGTAATTCGGGAAACTGCTGAAGCTGTATTTGCAGAAAGAAATGACAGAATAGATTATAAAGTAGGTACCATGATTGAAATTCCAAGGGCTGCACTTACCGCAGACTTGATCGCCGAAAAAGCTGAATTCTTCTCTTTTGGGACAAACGACCTGACCCAAATGGCTTTTGGATATTCCCGAGACGATGCCGGAAAATTCTTACCGATATACATTCAAAATGGAATCTTAAAAGTTGATCCTTTCGAAGTATTAGATCAAGAAGGTGTTGGTCAGCTGGTTACCATGGCTACTGAAAAAGGCAGGTCTGTGAACAAGACATTAAAAGTAGGTATTTGCGGTGAGCATGGTGGAGAACCCAGCTCTGTAGAGTTTTGCTATAAAAACGGACTCAATTACGTGAGTTGTTCGCCTTACAGAGTGCCAATTGCAAGAATTGCCTCTGCACAAGCGCAAATCAAGAATTCCTGATTAGTATTAGATTTTTGTTGGTAAAAGGGCTTTTCTTCGGAACTGCCCTTTTCTCATTTAATCAATTTCCACAATTGACTTATCACCTCGTAAATAAGTTTTGGTTATCTTCGCAGCATGATTAATGTGGTTTTAATTGGTGCAGGAAATGTGGCCGTTCATATGGCCAAAGCAATACATACTGCAAAAGGTATTGAATTAGTTCAGCGTTACGCCAGAAGTACCAAAAATCAAGAATTCTTCGAAACAACTATCCCATTTACGAATTCAGTATCTGAATTAAAGGAGGCCGATTTATATTTGCTCGCAATCAATGATGACGAAATTGCTGAATTTTCAAAACAACTGAATGTTTACGGACTTGTAGTACACACATCAGGTAGTATGCCTTTACATGAATTAAAATGTAAAACGACGAAAGGTGTTTGCTATCCTGTTCAAACTTTTTCGAAAAATGAAATAATGGATTATCAGAATATTCCATTATGTTTAGAAGCGGAAACAGAAGATGATCTTCTCTTATTAAAAAAATTTGCCTCTGCCATTTCTCAAAATATATTTGAAATTAGTAGTTTGCAAAGAGAAAAACTACATTTAGCAGCCGTTTTTGCCAATAACTTTAGTAATCATATGTTTAAGTTAGCGAATGATATCTGTACAGAACATCGTTTCTCGTTTGATATCCTTAAACCTTTGCTTATGGAAACTGTAGTTAAGCTAGATCATATGAGCCCATTTGAAGCACAGACAGGTCCTGCCAGGCGCAATGATCAGAAAGTGATTCAAAAACACATCGATCAATTAAATCATTCGGAAAAGGAAATTTACCAGGTTATAACTAAATCCATAATAAAGACCTATACCTAAGAACATGGAGAAGAATTATAAAGAAATAATGACGAGTATCGATACATTTATTTTTGATGTAGATGGTGTATTAACAGACGGTAGTGTAACAATTTTTCCTAATGGTGAGCTTGTAAGAACCATGAATATCAAAGATGGTTTTGCTTTAAAAACGGCTGTTGAAATGGGTTTCCGGGTTTGTGTAATTTCAGGGGGCACCAATGAAGGTGTAAGAAGTAGACTAAGAGGATTAGGAATTACTGATATTTTTTTAGGAGCCCATCAAAAATTAGAGCAATACCGTGCTTATATTGAATTGTATGAAATTGATCCTCAGAATATCTTATTCATGGGAGATGATATTCCTGATTTGCCCGTGATGGAATTGGTTGGACTAGCTGCATGTCCGAGCGATGCCGTACCAGAAATAAAGCGTATTTCAAAATATATCTCACAAAAAAAGGGAGGTAAGGGTTGTGCTCGTGATGTGATTGAACAGGTTTTGAAAGTTCAGGATAAATGGCATACAAATTTCGATGCCAAATATTTTTGAAATGTCGACAAGAGATAGTTTGCATAAAATTCCTGTTATACGCTGGATCGTAACTTTTCTGGAAAAAATCAGGTTGCCTGGTTTTGAGGGCATGTCTGTTTATGAAATCCTGGAAATGTACATAACAGGTATAATAAAAGGAACTCTCACAACAAGAGCCGGAAGTATTGCCTTTAGCTTTTTCATCGCTCTTTTCCCGTTTGCCTTATTTATTTTAACCCTGATCCCATATGTTCCCATAGAGGATTTTCAAGAGGACTTCATGGAACTTATCTTCAATTTTACACCCTCACAAAGTTCTAAAGAAGCAATAGCCTATGTCCTAAACGATATAGCAAACAATAAGTACGCTGAACTACTTTCTTTTGGTTTTTTTCTATCCATGTTCCTAATGACAAATGGTGTCAATGCCATTTTAAACAGTTTTGAATATACCTACCATGACATTCAAACCAGAACAATTGTAAGGCAATATTTTGTTTCTTTAATTATCACACTTGTATTAGTTGTTGTTTTGATCATTGCAGTGGCAGGGTTGATTTTTTTCGAAATTTTCATCAATGATTTAACAGCTCGCGGCTTGATTGATGATGCTGAATTTTGGATGAAAATAATACGATTATTTTTTCTGGTCATGATTATCCTTATAAGTTTTTCACTACTTTTCTATTTTGGTACCAGAGAAGGCAGACGACTTAACTTTTTTTCTCCGGGAACCATCTTAACCACACTATTGTTTATTCTCAATTTTGAGATATTCGGGATTTATATAGAAAAATTTGCACAGTACAATAAATTATACGGATCTATCGGGACTGTATTGATTATCATGCTGTTTATTTACCTCAATTCTATCATTCTTCTTCTCGGTTTTGAATTAAACACGACTATCACTAAATTACATGAAGAAAAAACGTCAAAACATATTTAGTAAAATACTGTATTTGAATCTATTAGTGCAAATTTATCCCTATAAACGATATCAATCGTTTAAGTTAAAAAGAGCGCAAAAAATCGCATTTCAACTGCCTTAAACTTTGTGGTTTTCGTAAATTTGTGTAAATTTTTTAAAATCATTACCATGAAATATAGAATAGAAAAAGATACTATTGGTGAAGTAAACGTACCTGCTGACAAATATTGGGGTGCTCAAACTGAGAGATCGAGGAACAATTTTAAAATTGGGCCTTCTGCCTCTATGCCAAAAGAGATTATTGTCGCTTTTGCTTATTTAAAAAAGGCAGCAGCTCTAGCAAATGCCGAATTAGGTGTTTTGGATGAAAATAAAAAAGACCTTATCTGCAAGGTATGTGATGAAATTATTGCTAGAAAATTAGATGATCATTTTCCATTAGTTATTTGGCAAACAGGAAGTGGTACCCAAAGCAATATGAATGTTAACGAAGTAATTGCGCATAGAGCAGAGGAATTAGCAGGGGAAAAATTAGGTACTGACAAAAAAGTTTTATCACCAAATGACGATGTAAACAAGTCTCAGTCTTCAAATGATACTTTTCCAACGGGAATGCATATTGCCTGTTATAAAATGATTTTAGAAAAAACCATTCCGGGAGTAAAACAACTGAGAGACACGTTACACAAAAAATCTGCTGAATTCAAAAATGTGGTAAAAATTGGTAGAACTCACTTAATGGATGCCACTCCCCTAACCTTAGGCCAAGAATTTAGTGGTTATGTTTCTCAACTTGATCATGGTCTGAAAGCCTTGAATAATACTTTGGATCATTTGGCTGAATTGGCCTTGGGAGGAACAGCGGTTGGCACCGGATTAAATACGCCTAAAGGATATGATGTACTTGTGGCAAAGAAAATAGCTGAATTAACAGGTTTACCTTTTAGAACAGCTGAGAATAAGTTTGAAGCTTTAGCATCTCATGACGCGATTGTAGAAAGTCATGGTGCCTTAAAACAACTGGCAGTTTCTTTAAATAAAATTGCAAACGACATCAGGATGTTAGCTTCCGGTCCCAGAAGTGGTATTGGAGAGATCATCATTCCTGCAAACGAACCGGGTTCTTCCATTATGCCCGGTAAAGTAAATCCAACTCAATCTGAAGCCATGACCATGGTTTGCGCACAAGTGATGGGAAATGATGTTGCAATTACAATTGCAGGAACTCAGGGACATTACGAGTTAAATGTATTTAAGCCTGTAATGGCCTCTAATTTTTTACAAAGTGCCGAATTAATTGGGGATGCTTGTGTATCTTTTGATGAGCATTGTGCGCAGGGTATTGAACCAAATCACAAAAGAATTAAAGAGTTGTTAGATAATTCTTTAATGCTTGTGACAGCTTTAAATACTAAAATAGGCTATTACAAAGCAGCAGAAATTGCAAATACGGCGCACAATAATGGAACAACTTTAAAGGAAGAAGCCGTTAATCTTGGCTATGTTACGGCCGAAGATTTTGATAAATGGGTTAGACCCGAAGATATGGTGGGTAGTCTAAAATAATTCAATGGAGTGTCCGAAATTCGGGCACTCTTTTAAACTCTTTTTTTATGTGTAATGCCTTTAACAAAAAGTTTTTGGACGAAGCTTCAAAAATGTACCAGCAAAATGACGATCCAGTTAACGAACATGAAATGTTTATGTCTTTGGCTATCACATTGGCAAAAAAGGGAATGGAAAATGAAGAAGGAGGTCCTTTTGGGTGCATTATAGTAAAAGATGGAAAGGTAATTGGTAAAGGAAACAATCAAGTTACCGGTACGAATGATCCCACTGCACATGCAGAGGTTGTGGCTATCAGAGATGCATGCGCTCATCTCAATGATTTCCAATTGTCAGGTTGCACCGTTTACACTACTTGTGAACCTTGCCCTATGTGCCTAGGAGCTATATATTGGGCGAGACCGAAGGAAGTGTTTTACGGCTCACTAAAAGGCGACGCAGCCAAAATTGGATTTGATGACCAATTCATCTATGAAGAATTAACTATTGAATTAACCAATAGAAAAATTCCATTTCAACAGATTTCCAGAAACGAATCGATTGAATTGTTCGAGATATGGAAAAACAATGATTTAAAAAAGCCCTATTGAGATTGACCGGTACTCAAAGGATTCTCTCTTTTTTTACACCTGAAAAAACCTCTGTAATAAAAATAAAAAAACCGGGAAATATTTTTATCATTACATAAGAATTACATTAATCTCTTCTAAAAATTCAATTATTTGGTCGTTATGGAAAAAAAGAAAATTTACAAGGATTTCCTGATCAAGAGATTGAAAAAGACTTTGGGTACACAAAGTTCTGCGCATATTAGCGATTATTTGATTGCCAAGCAGGCCATAAAGTTCAAGGTTACATTACTTCATTTTATTCGTGATACGCTTTTTATCTTTTTGGGGGTTCTTTGTGCAAGTTTCGGCCTCACTGGTTTCTTGCTTTCCAATGGTTTTATTGATGGAGGTGTAACAGGAATTTCTCTATTAATCAATGCTACCACAGAAATTCCCTTGTATTATTTGATCATTGTTATTAACGCACCTTTTATTGTTTTGGGTTATTATCAAATCAGTGCAAGTTTTGCCATACGAAGTGTTTTTGCAATTCTCGGTTTAGCCTTGGCACTGGCAACAATAGAATACCCCATTATTACTTCCGACAAACTGCTTGTGGCTATTTTTGGAGGTTTCTTTTTGGGTGCTGGAATTGGTTTAGCCGTAAGAGGTGGTAGTGTACTTGACGGGACAGAAGTTTTGGCCGTTTATCTCAATAGAAAAATAGGATTAACCATTGGTGATTTAATCCTTCTTTTTAATATTGTCATTTTTTTAACTGCTGCTTATTTACTCTCGATAGAAACAGCATTATATTCTATTCTTACCTATCTCTCTGCTTCGAAAACGGTTGACTTCATCATCGAAGGGGTTGAAGAATACATAGGTGTAACCATCATATCCACTCACAGCGACGAAATAAGAGAAATGCTCACTATTGATATGAGAAAAGGCGTAACCATTTTTAAAGGGAAAAGAGGCTTTGGTAAACGCGGAGAAAACCTAAATGAAATTGATATAATTTACACGGTTACAACTCGTTTGGAAATTGCAAAATTACAAACAGAAGTTCAGAAAATTGACATGAATGCATTTATCGTGATGGATAGTGTAAAAGATCTCAAAGGAGGAATGATCAAAAGAAGACCGCTAAATGATCATGAATAGATAGGGATTTATTATTTTTAAGTTTAATATAACCCAATAATAAACTTATGATGGATGTTTTTTCGGAAAAAGATGTTGAGAATTGCATCGACCGTATCAATCAATTGGATAAAAATACCAAGCCTAAATGGGGTAAAATGAATGTTTCACAAATGCTGGCACATTGCAACGTGGCTTATGACATGATTTATTCAGATAAATATCCGAAACCGAATGCATTTAAGAAGATTTTACTAAGGCTTTTCTTAAAACCCATTATCGTAAACAACAAGCCTTACAAACCCGGTAGTCCAACCTCCACAGCCTTTAAAATAGAAGAAGAAATGAATTTTGAATTTGAAAAATCAAAATTGATCGAACATGTAAAAAAAACCCAAAATCTTGGCAAAGATTTTTTCGATGGAAAAGAATCTCATTCATTTGGAAAACTTAATACCCAAGAATGGAATAGAATGCTGGGCAAACATTTAGAACATCACTTAAATCAATTTGGCGTATAAAATATGAAAGTAAATCCATTTCATTTGGCAATTCCTGTTAAAAATATTGACTTAATGCGAAAATTTTACCGGGATATCTTAGAATGTTCAGAAGGCAGAAGTACAGCAATCTGGGTAGATTTTAACTTTTTCGGTCATCAACTCGTCATCCACAAAGCTGATATTTCTGAGGATGTAAAAAAACGATTATCAAATCCTGTTGACGGTCATCATGTTCCTGTGCCTCATTTTGGCGTTGTATTAGGCTGGAAAGAGTGGGAAAACTTATCCATTAAATTAAAAGAAAAAGAAGTTAAGTTTATCATTGATCCCTATATACGCTTCAAAGGAGAAGTTGGAGAACAAGGCACTATGTTTTTCTTAGATCCGGAAGGAAATGCTTTAGAATTTAAAGCTTTCAAAGACATAAAAAACCTGTTTGAAAAATAAATTCTCAAACAGGTTGTTTTGATTTTTTTAGAAACCCTGACTTGAAAGTTTCATACGATTTAAATATAACTCGTATTCTAACTCAGCAGATTGCAAGTTTGTTTTGTACTTTTTGGTACTTAATTGCTTACTTTTCTTCTTGCCTTTATCAGAAGATTCCGGTTTCTCACGATAAGATTTACCCATTTTCTGCAATTTTTAATTTAAAAAATAACGTTTAATGAACCTAATTTAGTATAGATTAAACAAAAATAAGTAAGAAAATATTACAATTTAAAAACAAACATCCGTTTTTTTTAAACAATTGTTTTAATGAATTCAGCTGCATGATTTGCGGCTCTAGCAGTGAAAGCCATATATGTTAAAGATGGGTTTTGACAAGCGGAAGAAGTCATAAATGCCCCATCCGTTACATATACATTTGGAACTGCATGAATTTGATTATTTCCATTTAAAACGGAAGTTTTAGGGTCTTTCCCCATTCTTGCGGTTCCCATTTCATGAATTCCATTTCCCGGAAAAAAAGAATCTTTACTGTCAAAGGTTTGAACATTTGAAAATCCTGCCGCTTTCAACATCGAAGAAGCCTCCTTCTGAATATCTTCGCGCATTCTAATTTCATTTTCTTTAAATTCTACATCTAAGTTATAGGTTGGTAATCCCCATTGGTCCAATTTATCGTAGTTCAAGGTCATTTTATTATCGTGATAAGGCAAACATTCCCCAAATCCTCCTAATCCAATTTCCCAATTACCGGGCTTTAATAAGTCATTTTTTAAATCATTGCCATAACTAAACTCAGCAACAGCTCTTTGCCAATTAGATCTGCTCGCCCCTCCCTGATATCCATAACCCCGAATAAAATCCTTTTTAGAATTTGTGCCTGGCATATTTACAAATCTCGGGATATAAAATCCGTTTGGTCTTCTGCCTTTGTAATATTGATCCTTGAAACCTTCAACGGACGCAGAAGCTCCGGCACCTAATTGGTGATCCATGATGTTATGTCCCAGTTCACCGGAATCGTTGCCCAATCCATTTGGAAATCTTTGCGATCTCGAATGCATTAATATTCCTGCAGTGGCCAAGGCAGAAGCGCAACAAAAGATAATTTTAGCTTCAAAGTAAAATTCTTCCTTCGATTCTGCATCAATTACTTTAACTCCTACTGCTCTCTTTAGATTATCATCATAAACAATTTCATAAACCACAGAAAAGGGTCTCATTGTTAAATTTCCTGTTCTTTGTGCAGCAGGTATAGTAGAACTATTACTGCTAAAATAGCCCCCATAGGGACAACCTCTGATACATCTGTTTCTACTTTGACAGTTTGATCTTCCTTCAAGAACATTATCTCCTGTCTTGTTGGCTACTCTGCCAATGGTCAATAATCTATCTTCAAAATTCTCCTTGATCTTCTTTTGCAATTCCAGTTCCACACAATTCAATTCCATTGGTGCCGTAAATTTACCGTCCGGCAAATGATCTAAACCTAATTTTTCTCCGGAAACGCCGATAAACTCTTCCACTTTATCGTACCAAGGAGCTATATCAGCATATCTAACAGGCCAATCAATACCATGTCCGTCATTCAAGTTAGCTTGAAAATCCAGGTCACTTAAGCGATACGTCTGTCTTCCCCATACCAGTGATCTCCCTCCAACCTGGTAGCCTCTAATCCAATCAAATCGTTTTGGTTCGTTGTAGGGATGTTTTAAATCATCTACAAAAAAATGTTTGCTTTCAGGTCTAATCAACGCTCCATTCCAAAATCTCTTTTGTTTTAGTTGATTTTCCATATCATTGGGATGTTGTTCATTGCGGTAATCAAAATCCCAAGGATCCATATTCATCGTAGGATAATCTTCCAGGTGTTTCACCATTCTTCCCCTTTCAAGAACCAAGGTTTTTAAACCGTTCTCGCAAAGTTCCTTTGCAGCCCAACCTCCTGATATTCCTGAGCCAATGACTATGGCATCGAATTTTGTATTTTGTGCATCTTTCATCTTAAAGCTATTTAAAGAGACCAGGCATTTCCAACATCACTTAATGGAATACAACCTTGAAATACGCCTGGGACCGGATCATAGCTCAAAATTTCCTCCCCTACTTTTTCGGAAGTATAATAACCAAACAAGGTGTAATACCTGATCTTCATCAAAAAGCTGTACAATAAATATTTTTCCTGATCTGTATCAGCTACCTCCGATAAGTTTTTATTAGTCAATGCTTTTACCTTTTCTTGCTCTACATCACTAATCGTAAACAATTCTTTAAAAACCACTTCTATATCTGCCCTACCTGCATTAGAAATTTTCTTTCCGGCTTTTTCCTCTAATACATTTTCAAATATCTCTGCCCCTGATCGAAACAATTCTTGATTTTCTTTTGTCTCTACTCCATCATACATTTTATCAATAAATTGTGGAACATTGACATCTAAGGCACCGGGTAAATCGTCTTTCGGCAAAATAATATCAACCAAATGCGTAACCATAATTTGTTCATCATTTGTAAAAAATAGGGGTTGCCAACCAGGTTTTTTTTCTTTACATGAGTTTAAGACGCTCATCATGGTTGAGGTAGTTGCTACATAACCTAAACCAAGGGTAATGTTTTTCAAGGCTGTTCTTCTATCCATAATGATCAATTTTTAGTGTTTTTATAAATTCTGCAGCATGGTTAGCGGCTCTTGCTGTTAATGCCATATAAGTTAGGGACGGATTTTGACAACCGGCCGATGTCATGCAAGCTCCATCCGTAACATAGACGTTTGAGACAGCATGTATTTGATTATTCTTATTTAGAACGGATGTTTTGGGGTCATTGCCCATTCTTGCAGTTCCCATTTCATGAATTCCTATTCCTAGATAACTATCGCTATCATAGCCCCTGACATTTTTAAAACCGGCAGCTTTCAACATGGCTACTGCTTGTGCAACCATATCTTCTCTCATTTTAAACTCGTTCTCTTTTAAACCGGCATCAAATTGCAAAATAGGTAAACCCCAATTATCGAGGGTATCGTAGTTAAGTGCGACTTTATTCTCATGATAGGGCAAAACTTCTCCGAAACCTCCCATACCGACACTCCATTTTCCCGGTTTTAACAGCTCCTCCTTCAAATCTGCGCCAAAACTCATTTCTGCTACGGCCCTGGTCCAATTTGACCTACTAGACCCTCCTTGATATCCATAACCTCTTAAAAATTCTTTTTTCTCTGATTTCTTATCCAGATTTTGAAAACGGGGAATATAAAAGCCATTTGGTCTCCTTCCTTTAAAATAAGAATCGTCGAGATTATCAATCACCGCACTGGCACCCGCGCCCAAATGGTGATCCATGATATTGTGACCAAGTTCTCCAGAATCATTACCCATTCCATTTGGAAATCGATCCGATTTTGATTGTAATAAAATTTGCGTAGTTGGCATGGTGGAGGCACAACAAAAAATAATTTTTGCTTTAAATTCAATTTTTTCTTTGGTCTCTGCATCAATTACTTTTACTCCTGTTGCTAATTTTTGTTTGTCGTCATAAATAATCTCATATGCAATAGAATTGGGCCTCAATGTCATGTTTCCGGTCCGTTGAGCCGCCGGAAGTGTTGAAGCATTACTGCTAAAATAACCACCAAATGGACAGCCTCGTATGCACCTATTTCTATATTGACATTTTACCCTTCCTTCAAATTTTCCATCACCTGTAATATTCGCTGTACGACCAATGGTTAGGTATCTATTTTCAAAATTTGATTCAATTCCTTTTTTTAAAATCTTTTCTGCACAGGTCAACTCCATGGGAGGTGTAAATTTACCATCGGGCAATTGAGGTAATCCCAAATTTTCACCTGAAACTCCAATAAACTCTTCAACTTTATCATACCAGGGTGCGATGTCTTTATACCGAATTGGCCAGTCTATACCGTATCCGTCTTGCTTATTTGCCTCAAAATCAATATCACTCAACCTATAACTTTGACGGCCCCAAGTAATTGACCTACCCCCTACATGATATCCCCGAATCCAATCAAATCTTTTTGTTTCTCCATAGGGATGTTGAAGGTCGTCAACAAACCAATGTTTACTTTCAGGATCGGTTACATATCCGCTTCTTGCTTGTTTTTCTTGGTTTTTCTTTTGTTCAGGGGTGTTTTTCTCCCTAAATTCAAAATCCCAGGGGTCTTTATACATAGTAGGGTAATCTTTAATATGTTCAATCATTCTCCCTCTTTCCAGCACGAGTGTTTTTAACCCGTTTTCACAAAGTTCTTTAGCGGCCCAACCTCCAGAAATGCCCGTACCAATTACTATGGCATCGAAAATTTCATCATTTATCGCCTTACCGTTATCATTCATAA
>CAZWAN010000039.1:0-23352 GCA_964631875.1 uncultured Flavobacteriaceae bacterium | reverse complement strand
CTTGAAAGGGTTCTTTTCTTAATAGCAGTAAGATTAAAGAAGAAATAATTGATTAAATACAATAAGCATCAAACTGTGAACTAGTTCAAATGTTGAGGAGATGTTGAGGTAGTTTGAATCTATGTAAAGGTGATTAAATACTTAAAATGTACTCAACAAGGCTGCTTTCATGCTCTAAGTTCATTTTTTTTCTCAATCGATAACGTTTTATTTCTACACTTCTTGACGAAATATTTAATAGTGGAGCGATTTCTTTGGATGTTAAATTAAGACGTAAATACGTACATAATCTCAAGTCGTGTGGGGTTAGGGATGGATGAGAGGCCTTGAGTTTATTCAAAAAATCTCTGTCCGCATGGTTAAAAGCTTCCTGAAAAGTTTCCCAATCGGAATTTTTATTTAATTTTTGATTGATTGTTTTGATCACTCTTTTGATAACCGGCTGGTCATTTACCGGTTCAAGGTCACTTTTAATAGAGGTGAGGATTTCATTTAATTTGATCACATTTGACGTAGAATAAATCAATTCATTTGATTTATTTTCCACTTCACTTTGCAACATTTCATTTTTTAATTGGACTATTTCTTTTTCATTATGAAGTTGCCTCAATAGCATGACTCTTTTTTCTTCTTCGATTAACTTTTCCTTTTGTTTTTTAAAATGCCATCTATTGAGCAGGTTTATTAAAAAAATCAATAAGAAGATGAAAAGGGCGTATACCAAATACATTTTACTGCTGATATACCACGGTTCTGCCACGGTAAAAGAAAACGAAGCGTTGTTTTGTGATATGTAATTGCCTTGTTTTGCCCTGAGCTTAAACGTATAGTTTCCGCTAGGCAAGTTAGTATAAGAAATTTCAGATTTTTTTGTCCAATCACTCCATTTATCATAAAGTCCTTCTAATTTGTGCTGGTATTGGATAGGATAGATCTTATCAAATGCGTTTACACCGAACTCAAAATAAATATTGTTCGCATTATTCTCAAAAGGCTCTGTTTGGAAAAAGGAGACATAAACTTTCTCTTTATCTAAGACACTATTTTTTATGGAAGCAATATTTACATAAAAATCATTTTTTTCTTCGTCAAACTTTTCGGTATGAAGTATTGTATATCCATTCGAAGATCCGATGAGATAATCATCCTTGTTTAATTTGGTAATATTCTCATAGCCTGAGATGGTTCCTCTTGTAGGATTAGGAAACGAAAACTTAATTCTGTTGACTTCGTTGGTAAGTTTACCAGGCCTTAAATTGACGATTTGCTCCTGGGTAAATCCCCAAATAGATTGATCCGAAGGATCTACAATTAAAGTGCCGGAAACATACGCATCATCTCCCCAAAACTGTTTTGTAAAAATGGAGTCTTTTATAAAAACATTGGCATTATCCAGGTATTTAAAAATACCCTGATCAGAACTGTAATAAAGATCATTTTTATATTTTAACAAATCTGATTTTAATCCTTTTGGTATGCTTTTTACAAGTGAATAGTCCCTTACTTTTTTAAAATCTTCAGTGAGTTGAATTTTATAAACACCCTTATACTCGTGATTTACAAAAACGGTATTATGGTCCATAATTTCAAAATGTCTCGACGAAATATCGAAACCATCTATTTTTTTAAGAAATTGCCATTTTCCATTTTGTTGTTCGAGCAGGCTTAAACCGTCGTAATTTCCTTGCATCAGCAATGTTGAATAACCTTTGATTTCTTTAATATCCCAAGTTCCATCCAGATCTGATATAAGCTTTGCTTTTTTGCCGTCAATTTGGAAGGTCCCGTTGTTATGACCGCAAAACAATTCCCCAAATAGAACTTTCAAGCACCAGACTTGTCCTTCTGTGCCAGCGATAGATTGGTATTTTTCATCTGTGCCATAGGATTTTACAAAAAGACCTTGATTGGTGCCTATGTATAATAAACCATTGTGTAAGGCTGAACTATAAACGGTTCCTAAACTTCCATCCGTATCATTAAATATGGTATAGGGGGAGTTCAAATTAATTAAACTAATACCATTGTCCAACCCCAACCAAATATTTTGATCATAATCCTGATAGAGCGAAAGGACTGTATTATTTTGCAAACCATTTGATCTGCTAAAACGACCAATCATTTTTCCGTTTTTATCAATATGGAACAAGCCTTTGGAAATAGTTCCCAGAACGAAACTTTCATCTTTGAGTTGGGTACTACTGAAAATACTAAAATTTTGGAGCTCTTTATCGGCATCTATATCCCAATGGTTTGCAATGTTGTCTTTTAAGAAGTAAAATCCTTTTTCTGAAGTTAGAAAAAACAAACTACCGTCTTTAGAAAACATATGAATGATATTGTTTTCTTTTAGTACCTGATCATCAGAAAATAATGTAGCTATGCCATTTTCAATTTTATAAATACCGCGATCAATTCTCTGAAAATAGATGTCTTTTTCTACATTAAAAGCTTTCGTAATCTTAGTTTCCGATTGTACAATTTTAAAACTGCGATGAATAGTATCATAAAAATAAATAGCCTGTAGCGATTGGAAAACAACCCAATGATCAAAAGAAAATATCTTCCAAATATGTTCATCTTCATCGAGTTGATCTTTGATTGAGGCGCTAAGCGAAAAATAGTCTAAGGTGCCAAATTCATTCCGTTCCCAATAGCCAAATTCTCTAAAAGAACCTGTGTATAGCCTGTCGTTTACAATAAATACACTTCGTATGGCAGTTTGATTTGGAGAGGGATATATTTTCCAGTTTGCGCCATTGTATTCCAGCAATCCTTCATTATTTGCCACATAAATATATCGGTTTTCGGCCTGAACAATCGACCAGTTCTGATTACCGGCCAGATAATCTTGAGTGGAAAAATTTTGTATAGGAGGTAATTCTTGGCAACCTAAAGGGGCGATAAAAAATAAAAAAATAAAAAAATTAGTTACCTGGAAAAAACGAGATTTTAATAACTTATTCAAAGACTCAATTTTAAACAAATATAATAGAATTAATGAATATTGTCTGTCATTATCTTATATGAATTCATAAGTATTTGCGGAATAAGAATTGAATAATTGTTAGGAAATGGAAGTAGAAAACTTGATCTATTATATTCTTTATTTATTTTTGAAAATTGATTGACTTTAACTAATAAAGAGCATTCAAAAAATTAATGTATCTATTATCTAAACGAACAAATAATGTCTTTGAGAAAATTTAAATTGAAATCTATTTTGATTTCAAGCATGATGCTTTCTTTACTATTCATGGTACAGTGCAAAAAAAGTGATCAGAAAATCAATGAGGAATCATTAGTTGCGATGGATGGTTCTGACATCGAAGAGCCCGTCATTAAGGCTATTTTTCACCCACTTTCTGGTATCCAATTAGACAGTGCCAAAATAGAGAGCTTTTTAATTAATTATCCGGATTTTGCTAAATATGAGCAGGACTTTTATGAGTTTTATCGTTATCGCGATTATAATTATGCCTGGTTTGATCAACATGGCATGATTGAGCAGGCCATGGTTTTATACCATCATCTTCAATCGGAGGATGAAGATGGAATTGCAATTGTAATACCTCAGGAGGAAAAGTTGAAGGTTTTACTTGAATCAGTAAGCCAAGGAGACAATGACGAACCAGATCAAAATACGCTTGACACCGAATTGATGTTAACTGGACAATATTTCGTGTATGCAAAAAGAAAGATAGAGGGCAGCGAAGCGATGGCCACAGAAAAAGTAGATTGGTATCTTCCAAAGAAGAATCTGAATTATGCAGAATTATTGGAGCAAATTGTTGAAGGGAAGGATGTAGAACAGGTGGAAGGTGCAGTAATGCAAAATCAATATGGTCAATTAAAACAAGCACTAAAGGACTATAAGGATATTTTACCCAGTGATACACTTGGAAAAATAGACATGTTGACCAAATCGAAAGTGCTCAAACCTGGTGATTCATCCTTCTTGTTACCTAAATTAAAAGGTAAACTTGCCATGATAAAAATGCTCAAAGATCAGGACAGAACTAATTATTACGACCAAAGTCTGGTGGAAGCAGTAAAGTTGTTTAAGACCACGCACGGTTTAAAAGGAGATTCTTTGATCACCAATGAGATGATAGAGCAATTGAATGTGTCTATCGAACACAGAATAAAACAATTGGTAACAAATATGGAACGATTCAGATGGGTTCCTGCAAGTTTTTCGCATGATGAATTTATCATTGTAAATATCCCCGAATTTACGTTGCATTATTATGAAAACAGAAAGGAGGTATGGAATTGCAATGTGGTGGTTGGTAAACCCATGACAAATACGGTTATATTTTCGGGAGAAATGCAATATGTCGTCATGAGTCCCTATTGGAATATTCCCACAAGTATCATCACCAAAGAAGTGAAGCCGGGAATAAATAGAGATCCTAATTATTTGGCCAAACACAATATGGAGTGGAATGGAGGGAATGTTAGACAAAAGCCGGGGCCTTCAAACTCGCTGGGTAGGGTAAAATTTATTTTCCCCAATTCAAATAATATTTATTTGCACGATACACCTGCAAAAAGGCTTTTTAACGAAGATCAAAGAGCTTTTAGTCATGGTTGTGTTAGAGTTGGCGAGCCGCGTGAATTGGCGATAAGGGTATTAAAGCAAGATGGCACATGGACACCTTCTAAAATTGATGCTGCCATGAACAATAGCTATGAAACAACAGTAGTTCTCAAAAAAAGAATTCCGGTTTATATCGGGTATTTTACCGCATTCTTTGATAAAAATGGGCATTTGAATTTTAGAAATGATGTATACAAAAGAGATAACCGACTGCTCAAAATGATTACCAGTTCCTAACAGAAGATATCGTTATTCCAAAAACTAAAAAAGGAGAACAGTAAAATTACTGTTCTCCTTTTTTTATAGTTGTTTTCGACCTTCATTCAGCAATATCTATTTGTCATTTTTAGATTTTAAAAACAATTTTGGCCTTTGTTGAATCATTCTAAATTTGATAGAAAAGCCTTTTGCGAGAAGGTAATAAAGGAATTATTTCCTAAATTTAAGGGTGAAATTTTAGGTATTTGAAAAAAGTTATAATGAAGCAAACAGTTAATTTTAAATTAAATGGAGAGCCCGTCTCGCTTGACGTAAAAGGAGATGAATCTCTTTTAACACTGATCAGGGTTCATTTAGACCACACAGGCACCAAATACGGCTGTGGTATTGGAGAGTGTGGAGCATGCACAGTTTTGATGAATAATGAAGCTGTAAGGTCCTGTATGATTCTTGCTGAAGATCTTAACGGTTCCGAAATCCTTACCATAGAGGGATTAAGTCTTAACGGAGAATTACATCCATTGCAAAAAGCATTTATTGCTCACGATGCTTTACAATGTGGATATTGTACCTCTGGGATGATTATGAATGCACACAGTCTCCTGAAAAGAAATGCTACACCGACAAAAGAAGAAATCATTTTAGGAATGGACAATAATTTATGTCGATGTGGTGCATATAACCGTATTGTAGATGCAATTCAAACTGCTTCAAAAGAAATGAATAAAAAAGTAACATTATGAAACGAGATCCTCAAAACGATATTTTTTTTAATGATTTATACCAGGCTCCGGTCTATGATAGAAGGAAATTTTTAAAAAATTTAGGAAGCGGAATTGTTGTCGTTTTTTGTTTGGGAGACATCAACTTGTTAAGTGCATGTAACTCTGGTGCTGATGAAGACCTTAGTTTTAATGCTTATTTAAGGGTAAAAGAGAATGGAAGGGTAGATTGCTATACGGGTAAAATTGAGATGGGACAGGGAATTGTAACTTCTTTGGCTCAGGTCTTGGCAGAAGAATTGGAAGTGTCTATATATGATGTAGATATGGTGATGGGAGATACCGAACTTTGTCCATATGATGCCGGAACATGGGGTTCTCTAACAACAAGGTTTACAGACCCGGTTATCAGAGCTGCCGCGGCAGAAGCGAGAGAAGTACTTTTGGATTTGGCGAGTGAAAAATGGGCCGTTTCAAAAGATTTGCTTCAGGTAAAAGAGGGTATAATTTCTTTGAAGAATGATCCGGCAAAAAAAGTGACTTATGCCGAATTGACTAAAGGTCAGAAAATTGTGAAGAGTTTAAAAGAAAAGCCGCCAATTAAAAAAGCCGAAGATTTTAAGATTATTGGTAAACCTGTATTGAGTTTGGATGCCGAGGCCAAGGTGACCGGTAAGGCAAAGTACACCGCTGACATCAAACTACCGGGAATGGTTTATGCTAAAATAGCAAGACCTGAAATATTTGGTTCGAAAAAGGTAAGCGTAGATACTTCGGCCTTGTCTAAATTTACGGGCATAGATTATATAGAAATTGATGATTTGGTGGCTGTTGTACATGAAGATCCTGAAGTGGCTGATACAGCCATGAAGAGTTTACTTGTGAAATGGAAATCACCGGATTTGAAAGTAGATCAGGATACCATATTCACCTATCTGGAAGATCAGATAAAGGAGTCGAAGGTATTTGAGGAGGCAGGAAGTCTTAAAAATGGCAAGGCCAATTCAAAAATTTATCTTGAGGGAAAATATTTAGATGGTTACAAAGCACATGCATGCATGGAAACACACGCGGCAACTTGCTACTTTGAAGGAGATAAATTGACCATGTGGGTTTCTACTCAAACACCTTTTGGTACGAGAAGTCAGGTGGCCAAAGAATTGAATATGCCTGAAGAAAAGGTACATGTAAAACAGATCTTTTTGGGTGGAGGCTTTGGAGGGAAAGGATTTAACAGTCAGGCTGTTGAAGCGGCTTTGATCGCTAAGAAAGTGGGTAAACCCGTACAATTGTCCTTTACCAGAAAGGAAGAGTTTTTTTATAATCGTTTCAGGACTGCTGCCGTTGTCAATGTAGGCGCCGGGATTGATGAAAGAGGTAAATTGACAGCCTGGGATTTTGATATTTATTGTGCCGGTACTCGAGGGACCAATCTGTTTTATGATATTTCAAACAACAGAACCAGAATGTTTAACAAAGATGGTGTTCACCCTTTTGGTACAGGTGCCTGGAGGGCTCCCGGAAACAATACAACAACTTTTGCACGAGAATCACATATAGATGTAATGGCCCATGCTGCAGGTATCGATCCTTATGAGTTTAGAATGAATAATCTAAAAGACCAAAATATGGTTGCTACTTTAAAATTGGCGGCAGAAACTTTTGGATGGAAAAATGAGAAAAAATCCGGCCGCGGTTTTGGAATAGCTCTTGGACAAGATGCCGGGACTTTGGTCGCATTGATATCAGAAGTAGAAGTAAATAAACAAACAGGAGAAGTGAAAGTCTTAAGGGTAGTTTGTGCACAGGATATGGGACAAGTAGTAAATCCGCACGGCGCCACCATTCAGACAGAAGGCGGTATAACTATGGGAATTGGTTACGCCTTAAATGAAGAAATTGAATTTGAAGGTGGTATGATGAAAACAAATAATTTCAATAATTATGAAATCACCCGCTTTTCTAAAACACCACAGATTACTAGTGTTTTTTTAGATAAAATGGATGCTAAACCTCAAGGGGGTGGAGAACCCGCTATTATATGCGTAGGCGCTTCCGTTGCCAACGCAGTATATGATGCTTGTGGGGCCAGGGTGAATAGATTGCCAATTACTCCGGAAAGAGTGATAGCCGGAATAAATTAATTTTTATAGATTGATATTCGTCATAAAAGATTATTTTTTAAAGCCTTAACTTTGATTAAATAATCTTATTCGGGACTACTTTTTGTATTTTGAAAGGTAAACTTGAGTGTAGTTTTTAAAAGTTGGGTGTATGAGAACCGCAATTATTTATGCTTCAGTAGATGGTCAAACCAAGAAAATTTCCAATCGTTTAAAAAATGTACTGCAGAATCATCAACAAAATACAGAAATTTATTCTATTGATGAGTTCAATAAAGATGTATCGGAGTTTGATCGTATAATTATCGGTTCAAGTATCAGATACGGAATTCACCACAAAGAGATAATTGCATTTATTGAAGAGCAAAAAAAGAAATTGAATAAGATTAAGACGGCTTTTTTTTCAGTGAATCTTGTCGCTAGAAAACCCGAAAAAAAGAGCGCTGAAACAAATCCATATGTCATTAAATATTTCAAAACTACAGATTGGCGTCCTGACCAAGTTGATGTTTTTGCCGGGATGCTCGACTATAAAAAGTATAAGTTTTTTGACAGAATTATGATTCAATTCATTATGTGGATGACTAAAGGACCCACCAATCCAGAAGCGAAAATTGAATTCACAAACTGGAAAGATGTAGATCAATTTGGACTTAAGCTTTGTAATTTATGATGCGCCGAGATACTTCCTCTAAAATATTTTTTTGTTTAAATTAAGTCCTTACTGATGTATATTTTATAGAGATTGGCCAAATTTTCGCTACCTAAATCTTATATAATTTGATTGATTTTGTGTTTATTATGGTTTATTTAGTTATTTTTAAGTGAATCAAAAATTGAATTTGCCAATCTGTCAAAAATGAAACTATCTTTCGAAAGAAAAATCGTCTTTGGATTTATTGTAAATATAATTGTTGTATTAGTACTCGGTATTATTTATTGGTATCGCTTGGCCAAAAAAGAGACGGTCGCTTTGGATTGGTTGGTACTTCTGTTGATTTTGATGTCATTGATGATGCTAACAGTTGTCTATATTGTTATTAAAAGACAATTGAAAGCGAGAAGAGAATCCGAAATATCTCTCGCAGAAAACAGAAAACTTATACAATCGATTATAGATAATACTTCACTCCCAATCTCGGTAAAGAAAATAAACGGTGAATATTTAACCATTAATAAACAGTTTGCGGCATTATTTGGGTTAGAAGAAAAGAGTATTATCGGGAAAACCGATCATGATTTATTGTCAAAAGATATGGCAGATGCTTTCCGAAGCACAGATTTGGAAGCCGTAAAACGCGGGGAAGAAATTAAAGTAGAAGAGCTTATTGAACAAAGGGATGGACCTCATACTTATTTATCGGTTAAGTTTCCCTTATTCGATGCAAATAATAGGGTTTTTGCTGTTGGAAGCATAGGAACTGATATTACGGAAAGAAAAAATATAGAACTATCATTGATCGCAGGTGAAAAGTTTTTTATGCTTTCGATGGATATTTTGGTAGTTGCATCAAAAGACAAGTTTGTAAAGATAAACCCCGCCTTGAGCAAGGTTTTAGGTTATACCAGTGAAGAGTTGTTAAATCATCCCTTTAGTGAATATATTTATCCGGAAGACTGGCCTAAAACAAAGGAAGAGATCAATAAATTACAGCAAGGTGTTTCTACCTTAAATTTTGTCAACAGATGGGTTTGCAAGGATGGCAGTTTAAAATTTCTTTCTTGGACAGCCACTTCTGATACAGAAACAAAAATGCTTTACGCTATTGCCAGAGATATTACAGAGCAACTAAAATTGGAGCAAGAAGAAGAACAAGCTTTGAATCAATTATACGAAAGTCAGCAACAACTGGCACTGATTGTAGATAATATAGGTGATGGAGTTATTGTTGCGAATTCTGACAAACAGGTTGTTTTGGCAAATTACATGGCTCATCAGCTATTTGGTATAGAGGACGATTCTAAAATACCGGCTAACTTTTCCGACCAATTTGAATTGTATTATCCGGATGAAAAAACAGTTTTTCCATCTCAAAATATGCCGATGGAAAGAGCGCTCGCGGGAGACCCAACTGACGATATTGACGTTGTACTTTTTCATCCCGGTTTACAGGAAAAAAGAAGAGTCTTGCTGAGTGGCAGGCCAATTATTGATCAAGAAAACAAGGTAGTTGCCGGAGTGGTAACCATTAAGGACATTGCCCAATACAAAAAGTTAGAAGATAAATTTGAAAAGTCTCAGAAAAAAATGAGAAGTGCAATTGGATACAAAAAAGATACTGTACAAATCGACTTGCCAAAGAAAGATGAAAATGGAGAAACTGATTAGTAAGAAAGTATGGTCATGATCAATCAAATAAATGTTATGGCCCATTTATATGTAATACTATTTATCATGCTACAATCCTCATACCTAATTTTTGACTTTCATACACAAAAGAATTTAAATCAATGGCAAGTGGTTGATGATGTGGTAATGGGAGGGAAGTCTTCAGGAAATTTTAAACTTGACCCAAAGGGAAATGCAGTTTTTAGTGGAACTGTTTCTATTGAAAATAATGGCGGTTTTTCTTCTGTTCGAGGAGAGCTTGGTAAAATACAAGTAAAAAAAGATCAAAAAATAATCCTCTTTTTAAAAGGAGACGGCAAAAAATACCAGTTCAGAATCAAGGAAAGAAAAGGTGACTATTACTCTTATGTTCGTTCTTTTCAAACGGGCGGTAATTGGGAACAAATTGAAATTCCATTAGCAAAAATGTACCCCGCTTTTCGTGGAAGACAATTGGATATGCCCAATTTTGAGGGCTCACAAATAGAAGAAATAGCATTTTTGATAGGTAATAAAGTGGGTGAAGAATTTTCTTTAACATTAGACAAGATTATTCTTCAATAATCTTCTATTAATTTTAAGTTTATAAAGATGAATAAGGCTAGTCACATCGTTATTGCCGGTGCGGGAGGAATTGCGCAAGCCGCAGGATTAATGTTGGCTGAATGGTCTGAAGAAAACATCATTCTTTATTTGGGAAATCGAACCCTATCAAAAGCCGTGTCTGTAGCAAAATGGATAGAACAAGGTAGTACGAAAGATGTTTGTATTCATCCCTTTACTTTGTTAAATGAGCCTGATCGGAAGATGAAGAAAATCCTCCAAAAAGCTCAGGTTTTGCTCGATTGTTTACCCGGATCTGTAGCGCCTAAAATGGCTCAGCTGGCAAAAGATTATGAATTGCATTATGTCAATTTAACAGAGTATGTAAAGGAAACTGAGCAAATTAAAGAAATCGCTAATGGAGCTTCAACAGGTTTTGTTCTGCAAACAGGTCTGGCACCGGGTTATATTAATGTGCTGGCACATCATTTATTCAATTTCTTTTGTAAAGAATACGGGGTAGAAAAAGCAGACCGCTTGGAAATGAAAGTAGGAGCTTTAACAGAACATGCTATTGCCCCATATTTTTATGGTTTTACATGGAGTCCGGTTGGTGTTGCAACGGAATACATAAAAGATGCGATTGTCGTCAGAAATCATAAAGTTGTAAGCAGACCCTCCTTATCGGAAAGAAGGGAAATTCTTATTCACGGTTTAGCCTATGAAGAAGATTTAACATCCGGCGGAGCAGCAGATTTGCCGGAGGCATTAAAACATAAAATAGAAAACCTCGATTATAAAACGCTTAGATTTCCGGGGCATTATCAATGGGTAGAGGATCAATTAAAAAAAATGGACAGTGACGATCAAATTTCTGCTTTACAAGCTAAAATGGAGGATACGATTCCCCATTTAAAGGAAGATCGAGTTATTGTGTTTGCCGCCGTTCAAGGAAAGGATGCATCCGGTTTGCTTTGCCGGATGGAAATTGCTAAAATAATGAAACCGATGAAAGTTGGTAATCATATATTGAGAGCCATCCAGACCACAACTGCAGCCCCCATGGTTGAAATGGCGCTTTGGTTATTGAAAAACAAAATACAAGGTCTGGTCCAGCAAAGCGAAATAAATACAGCTGAATTCCTTGACGGAAGAATTGTCACCAAGGTGTACGCAGGAATAAAAATCTAAAAAGTATTACTTGAATAACTTACCAGACCGGTGAAAGTATTTTATAGGATTTAGTCATTCTTTTATTCAAAAATTCCAAACATTTCTTTCGCATGATTAGTTTATAGAAATATTCAATTACTTTGTTCCAAACACTGTTTAACTGAATAATAAAAACATGCGTTCAGGTTTTCTGCAGAGTCGAATATAATACCTAAAATATGAAATACGGTTTTTTTGATGATAGTAATAAGGAGTACGTAATTACCAATCCTGCCACTCCATTTCCATGGATCAATTACTTGGGAAATGAAGATTTTTTTGGTCTTATTTCTAATACCGCGGGAGGTTATGCCTTTTATAAGGATGCTAAATTTAGAAGACTGAATAGATACAGGTATAACAATGTCCCTATGGATAATGGTGGGCGTTATTTTTATATCAATGATGGAGGTACGATTTGGTCTCCGGGATGGAAGCCTGTAAAGACAGAGTTAGATAATTATGAATGCAGACATGGTTTGAGCTATACTAAGATCAGAGGGGAAAAGAACGGATTGGCTGCCGAAATAACGTTCTTTATTCCTTTGGGTCACTGGGCTGAAATCCAAAAAATGAAATTGACTAATTTGAGCAGTGAGAACAAGACCTTCAAGTTATTTTCTTTTACAGAATGGTGCTTGTGGAATGCTGAAGATGATCAGAATAATTTACAGAGAAATTTATCTACCGGAGAAATTGAAATAGACGGTTCTACTCTTTACCATAAAACAGAGTATAAAGAACGAAGAAATCATTTTGCATTTTATCACCTAAATGATGCCATTGACGGCTTTGATACAGATCGTGAATCTTTCATGGGCTTGTATAATGAATTTAGTAACCCACAGGTTGTGGCTGAGGGCAAGAGCAGAAATTCTGAAGCCCATGGTTGGTCGCCCATTGCCTCGCATTACAAGGAAATTACCTTAAAACCCGGAGAAGAGAAAGATCTGATTTTTATTTTGGGTTATGTTGAGAATAAAGATGACGAAAAGTGGGAAAGCTATGGGGTAATAAATAAATCGAAAGCAAAATCACTTATTGCGAAATTTGATAACATAAAAAAAGTTGATCTTGCCTTAGCTGAATTAGCAGCTTATTGGTCTAACCTGTTGAGCATTATCAATATTGAGCATGAAGATGAGAGATTGAATCGCATGGTTAATATATGGAATCAATACCAATGTATGGTCACATTCAATATGTCTCGTTCCGCCTCCTTTTTTGAAGTAGGAATTGGACGAGGTATGGGATTTAGGGATTCTAATCAGGATCTGATTGGATTTGTTCATCAGATTCCTGAAAGAGCGCGCGAACGAATCATAGATATCGCCTCGACACAATTTCCGGACGGGGGGTGTTATCACCAATACCAACCACTCACAAAAAGAGGAAATAATGCCATCGGCGGAGGTTTTAATGATGATCCTATGTGGCTGATTTTAGGTGTTGTTTCTTATATAAAAGAAAGTGGCGACTTTTCAATTTTAGACGAAATGGTCCCTTTTGATAATGATATGAGTTTAGCCAAAAGTCTGTTTGACCATCTTACAATTTCATTTGATCATGTAATCAATAATCTGGGCCCCAACGGACTGCCACTAATTGGTAGAGCGGATTGGAATGACTGCCTCAATTTGAATTGCTTTTCTACTGATCCCAACGAATCATTTCAAACCACTGAAAATAAAACGACAGGTAGTAAAGCAGAATCGATTATGATCGCGGGTTTATTTGTAGTTTATGGTAAGGATTACGCAGATCTTTGCAAGGTTTTGGGTAAAACTGTGGAAGCTCAGCGTGCTCAAAAAGAGGTTGATAAAATGATTCAAGCTGTGAAAACAAAGGGTTGGGATGGAGAATGGTACTTACGGGCATACGATTATTTTGGTAAAAAGGTAGGGTCACATGAAAATAATGAAGGAAAGATCTTTATAGAGTCGCAAGGTTGGTGCTCGATGGCAGAAATTGGAATGAACGAAGGCATGGTTAAAAAATCGCTAGATTCTGTCAAAAAACATTTAGACACACCCTATGGTATTGTATTGAACAATCCTGCATTTACAAAATATGTCTTGGAGTATGGTGAAATATCGACCTATCCAAAGGGATACAAAGAGAATGCTGGGATTTTTTGTCATAATAACCCGTGGATCATGATCGCAGAAACGAAGTTGGGAAGAGGGAATGAAGCTTGGGAATATTACAGTAAAATCTGTCCTTCCTATTTGGAAGATATGCAAGCGCTTCATAGAGTTGAACCCTATGTATATTGCCAAATGATCGCGGGAAAAGATGCATATAAGCCTGGTGAAGGCAAAAACTCCTGGCTCACCGGAACGGCTGCCTGGAATTTTTATGCGGTTGTTCAATATATTTTAGGAATTAAACCTGATTATGACGGTTTGGAAATAAATCCATGTATTCCAAATGAATGGCCGGGCTACAAGGTAAAAAGAAAATATAGAGGAGCTAATTTGCATATTGATATTCAAAATCCCAATAAGGTTAGTAAGGGTGTAAAATCTGTTTTTGTGAATGGGAAATCTATTGATGGAAATAAAATTCCCATTCTGCCTCCCGGGGACCATCAAATTAAGGTAATCTTAGGTTAGTAAAAAAGATCCGAAATCAGGTATTGGTTTCGGATCTTTTTTGAAATGGGAATCATGGATCAACTTGAAAGGATAGAAACATGCCATTAAAAAAGAGTAACTTTGCGACTTAAATGCATTTTTATGATTTCTATTGGTCAATACAATGATTTAACTATTTTAAGAATGACTACAGTTGGTCTTTTTCTGGGTGATGAAGAGGGTGAAGATGTATTGTTGCCGAGCAAATATTGTCCTGAAGATTATAGCTTAGGCGATGTTTTGAAAGTATTTGTATACAGAGATCATGATGGAAAGAAAATTGCAACTAATCTGGAACCTTATTTGTTGTTGCATCAATTTGGTTTTGTGAAAGTAACAGCAGTTTCCGGTTTTGGTGCTTTTGTGGATTGGGGTATGGTAAAAAATTTACTGGTCCCTTTCAAAGAGCAAAGGCAAAAAATGGAAGTGGGAAGGTGGTACATGATATATATGGATCTCGACAAAGAAACGGACAGGCTTATAGGAAGTAACAAGATTGAAAAATATCTCAGCAATGAGCATTTAACGGTTGAAGAAGGAGATCAAGTAGATCTGTTAGTGATGCATAAATCAGATTTGGGTTATTCAGTTATAGTCAACCACCTTCATAAAGGTCTTGTTTTTGAGAATGAAATTTTTGGCGAGATCAAAATTGGAGATAAACTTAAAGGTTATGTGAAGAAAATTCGCTCAGAGAATAAACTGGATATTAGTCTGCACCCTCAGGGTTATAAAAAGGCGATTGAACCGCATGCCCAGATTATTTTGACAAAACTGAAAGAAGAAGGAGGTTTTTTACCTTATCACGATAAAACCAGTCCTGAGATCATTTACAGTGCCTTTCATCTCAGTAAAAAGGCTTTTAAAAAAGCCGTAGGAAATTTATTTAAAAATCAATTGATCCGTTTAGAGGAAGAAGGTATGTTCTTGATGCCTGAAATTATTCAAGAGGAAACCAAAGATTCACAGAAATAGATTGACTTAAAT
Source organism: uncultured Flavobacteriaceae bacterium (assembly GCA_964631875.1). Lineage (GTDB taxonomy): Bacteria > Bacteroidota > Bacteroidia > Flavobacteriales > Flavobacteriaceae > Namhaeicola. Next base: position 7,978 of record CAZWAN010000039.1, on the reverse strand, counting down.
CATTTTTTAATTCTGTTTTTTTGATGAACTTTAAGTCGTAAATATTGATCTCATGAAAAAAGAGGAACCCATCAGCAAAATCATGACAACAGATGTGATCACACTGAATTTGTCTAATACATTATACACGGCAGAGAAAAGATTGAAAAAAAATAATATTCGTCATATTCCTGTTGTAAATGGAAAAAGATTGATGGGCATGATTAGTCTTTCGGACATTCTTCGCATCAGTTTTATAGATGCCTATAATGAAGAAGGAACAGTAGATACTGCCATTTATAATATGATGAGCATAGAGGATCTGATGATCAAAAACTTGGTTACGGTTCCTTCAAATACACCAATTTATGAAGTAGCAAAGTTATTGGCAAATAAAAAGTTTCATTCTTTGCCCATCGTAGATGATGAGATCTTGGTGGGCATTGTTACGACAACAGATTTACTTAATTATTTTGTGAAGAATTGTTGAGCCAGTTTTCGAGTTTTTTTATCATTATATCAGCCAATTTATATTTTGATTCATGTGTCCAACCGGCAATGTGCGGACTCAATAATACTTTTTCAGATTCGATCAAATATTGAAAAGGTGCAGGTAATCCATTATTGTCTGAAAACATATTTTCAAAAGAACTTTTTTCGTATTCCAATACATCCAGGCAGGCACCCTGAATTTTCCCTGATTTAAGACCTGAAACCAGGTCCTCTGTGACAACGGCAGAACCTCTTGCCGTATTGATGAGGTAGAATGATTTTGAAAAACCATCAATAAAACCTTTGTTTACCATTTTTTTTGTCAGCTCTGTTTGTGGGATATGAAGACTGAGAATATCCGTACGTCTCATCAATTCGTTTAAGCTGACTTGTTTTGCATTTTCATCTTCTAAATTGGGAAGTATATCATGGAATATCACTTGACAATCAAATCCTTTTAATTTTTTAGCAAATGCTTTCCCCATATGTCCATAGCCAATAATGCCAACGGTTTTTCCCTCTAATTCCACTCCTCTGTTTTCTTCCCTCAGCCATATCCCTTTTCGAACTTCTTTATTAACGATACAGAGTTTGTTAAATAGCGCCAAAATCATTCCAAGGGCCTGCTCACCAACTGCGTTCATGTTTCCTTCAGGAGCCGCAATAAGATGAATGTTTCTTTGTGAAGCATAGTCGAGATCGATATTTTCCAGTCCGGCACCTACGCGCCCAATAAATTTTAATTTTTTCGCTTTCTCTAAAAAATACTTATCTAATTTAAACCTGCTTCGGATCACAATACCGTCGTAATGATGTATTTTATTTTCTATTTCCTCTTTAGAGGAAAAATAATCTTCATCAAAGCTCAAATTTAATTGCTTGAGCCCCTCTTTGATTCTTTCGTGATTTGTGTCGAGCAGTAAAACTTTCATTTCGTTTGATAAATGGGTTGATACAAAATTAGAATTATTATCTTAATGAATTAATTTTTCTATTTTAGCTGACTTCACATTAAAATACCTTTTATGATTCGACAATTATTTTTTAAATACGGTCTGCTTTTTTTTGTTTTATTTTCTTTCCAAAGTAGAGCCCAGGATTATTTCTATGGAGATTACCAACCTTTCGACACTAAAATACCTAGTCCTGAAGACTTTTTAGGATATCCTATAGGTGATTATCACACGCGTCATGATCTCGTTGTTTCTTATTTGGAAAAATTGGCAAGTTTGTCTGACAGAGTTACTGTTTTTGAATATGGTAGAACACATGAGCAACGTAAACTGGTGATGGCCATTATTACGAACAAATTGAATCACGATCGCTTAGAAGAGATAAAAAGAGCTCATTTAGAAGTAGTAGACCCTAATAAAAAAGTGACGTCATTCAATGATCTCCCCTTAATTGTCAATTTGGCTTACAATGTTCATGGAAATGAACCAAGTAGTACAGAGGCTGCCATGCTTACAGCCTATACACTGGTTGCCTCAAATCATCCAAAGGTTGATGAAATACTGTCTGAAACTGTTATCTTTTTAGATCCAACAATAAATCCTGATGGTCGGGATAGACATACCCAATGGGCCAATTCGTTTCGAGGACAACCTTTTATTGCTGATAAGAATGATATTGAACACAACGAAGGTTGGCCTAATGGAAGGACTAATCATTATTGGTTCGATTTGAACAGAGATTTACTTTTGGCAGTTCACCCTGAAAGCAGGGCCAAATTGAAATGGTTTCATGAATGGTATCCCAACGTAGTGACAGATTTTCATGAAATGGGGACAAGTAGCACTTATTTCTTTGAGCCAAAAAATCAATCTGCTTCTCTTGTACCCGTTACACCCAAAGAAAATTACACAACATTAAATAATCTTTTCGCCAGGCAATTTGCAGCTGATCTCGATAAAATAGGATCCCTGTATTTTACTGCTGAGGTATATGACTCTACCTATCCGGGTTACGGCTCTACTTACGGAGATTTGCAAGGTTCCTTAGCACTGTTGTTTGAGCAGGCAAGTGCCAGAGGTCATTTGCAGGAAACACCAACGGGTGAAATCAGTTTTGCCTTCGCCATTAGAAATCAATTTGTTTCGAGTTTCTCGACTTTGAAAGCCGCTTTAGAGAATAAAAATACACTTTATGATTACCAAAGTAGATTTTTTAATGACGCCATAGATAAAGCTTCGAAAAATAAAGTCAAGGCTTATGTTTTTGGAGATCCTCATGATAAAAACAGAAACAAAGCTTTTTTGGAAGTTTTACTCACGCATAAAATTAAAGTATATCAAGCAGGAAACGATATCAAAATTGATAAAACAGTTTTTAATAAAGACATGAGCTTTGTTGTTCCATTGAAACAGCAGCAGTATTACATGGTTCAATCCCTTTTTGAAACTTTTGACAAATATAGAGATAGTGTGTATTATGATACCTCGGCTTGGTCTTTGGTCAATTCGTTTAATTTACCGCATGCCGAGCTGAGCAAATTGCCGAGCTTAGGAAATGAGATCAATAAAGATTTTCTCAAAAAGAAAAACTGGACTTTGGCAAAGTCGGATTATGCCTATTTGATTGATTATTCAGATTACAATGCTCCCGGATTTTTATATGATTTGCTGGAGAATGGGGTAGTGGTAAAAGCAACTTCTAAAGTCTTTGTAACCGCTATTGAAGGTGTAAATCGGTCTTTTGGTCGGGGATCTTTAATGATTTCGGTGCAAGATCAGAAAATAACACAAGAGGATTTGCACCGGATCTTGCTTAAAGGAAGCAATAATTTTGAGGTCCAAGTATATCCGGTTGCTACAGGAATGACTGTTGGAGGTAACGGATTAGGTAGCCGCAGTGTTATGGCTCTTGAAAAACCCAGAGTAATGTTATTGGTAGGAGAGGGTGTTTCATCGTATGAGGCCGGCGAAGTTTGGCATTTGATGGAACAACGATTGAAATTACCTTTGGTTAAAATGGACATTTCTGATTTTAGTAAAGCAGATTTAAGTAAGTATAATTGTATGGTGATGGTATCGGGTAATTATGGTCGTTTTGGTAGCGGAGAAATGCAAAAAATAAAAGACTGGGTAGGTACTGGAAATACTTTGATCACAACAAGTACGGCAAACACATGGATAATCAAGAATAAATTAGTGGATGAATCTTTAGTAGAGAAGCCAAAAGATTCATCTCTGCAAAGAGTGGATTATGGCTTGTCGGATGGTTTCAAGGGAAGGAATAATATTGGCGGGGCAATATTTGAAGTAGATTTGGATATCACACATCCAATTGGATTTGGTTATTCTGATAGAAAATTACCTGTTTATAAGAATAATAATGTATGGTTGAGTCCCAGTAAAAATGTTTTTTCAACAGTCGCTCGATATACGGAGGATCCTCATATTGATGGATTTATAACTCCTGAAAATTTAGAATTGATGTCAAAATCTGCCTCAATCATTGTGGGTAAAATTGGGAAGGGTAGAGTAGTAATGTTTGCAGATAATCCAAACTTTAGGGGAATATGGTACGGGACTAATAAACTTTTTTCCAATGCCATTTTGTTTGGTTCTATTATCCAAAATCCATAATAAATTATTTTAAAAAGAAAGGGCTGCTAATTTTAGCAGCCCTTTTTGATATTGAATAAATCCCTACTTCCAGAAAACGGAATAGAGCGCCACTAAAATAATCATGATGACAAAGGCCCCTATATTGAATACAGGATTTGTTTTAAACATTTGTTTATTCAATGGAATTCCTTTTGGATCTTCTGCTCCTTTGTTTTGAACCAAACTGGCTGCTACAATAACTACCATCGTCAGTAACGTAGTATAACCCATTTGATCCATAAAAGGTACATCAATAAAGAATGGGCTATCCGACCAACCCTTTGGCGCCACTTTAAAATACATGGCAATGGGAATCGAACTCAAGGCTCCAATGATAGCAGCTTTATTGGTGGTTTTTTTCCAGAAAAGACCTAAAAGGAATACGGCGAGAATTCCCGGACTCACAATTCCTGTATATTCTTGAATATATTGAAATGCCTGGTCTAAATTTCCCAAAAGTGGAGCTATAAGGCAGGCAATGATCAGTGCTATCAAGGCAGAAAGTCGTCCGGTATTGACGGTTTGTTTATCATTTGCCTGAGGATTGATATACTGTTTATAAATATCCATTGTAAAAATGGTAGAGGTCGAGTTAAGCATAGAAGCCAATGAAGAGACGATAGCTGCTGCCAAAGCGGCAAAAGCCACCCCTTTCAAACCGGTAGGTAAAAATTGAAGTAACCACGGATAGGCTTTATCCGCTTGTTCCGGTGAAGGAAGGTTTTCTTGTCCGGCAGCTCCTAAATTGCTCATAATTTCGGGGTCATTGACCATAACATAGGCAGCGATCCCCGGAATTACAACAATAAGGGGGATCAACAATTTTAAAAATGCCGCTAATAAAATACCTTTTTGCGCTTCAGGTAAGGATTTAGCGGCCAGTGTTCTTTGAATGATGTATTGGTTAAAACCCCAATAATATAGATTGGCAACCCATAATCCACCTACGAGGACACCGATTCCGGGTAAGTTTTTATATTCAGGATTAGATTTATCCAATATCATGGCAAATCTTTCTGGTACAGCCTCGTAAACTGTTTTTAAACCGGAAAATACACCTTCACCACCCGAGACTGTATTCAGTGCCAGATAGGTGGTGGCAAGTCCGCCAAGAACCAAAAAAACAACTTGTATGACATCTGTCCAAGCTACAGCTGAAAGCCCACCATAAAGGGAATATGCGGCCGCAAAAAGTGCTAAACCCATAATCCCATAAATTAAAGGAACCCCTAAAATAGTTTCTATGGCTAAAGCGCCTAAGTACAAAACAGTTGTGAGATTTACGAAAACATATAAGGCGATCCAGAAAATGGCTAAAATGGTTTTCAAGTTTGTAGAATACCTTTTTTCCACAAATTCAGGAATCGTGTAGATTCCCTTTTCAATAAAAATGGGTAAAAAATATTTACCAACTATAATGAGCGTGATGGCCGCCATCCATTCATAGGAAGCTATGGCAAGTCCGGAAGCAAAACCGGAGCCCGACATGCCTATGAATTGCTCCGCGGAAATATTGGCTGCTATCAAGGAGGCACCTATTGCCCACCACGGAAGACTTTTGCTTGCCAGGAAATAATCTTCCGCATTTTTTTGGTGTCCTTTTTTATCTCTAGAGACCCATAAACCCACTCCCAAAATGATCAATGCATAAATAATAAATATGACATAATCGATCAATTCAAAATTAGTTTTCATCTTATAAATTTAGCTTAGGTGTTGATTACTGTGTCAAGTATACGAATAAATTAAACACGCAAAACCATTTTACAGTAATAAATGTAAAAAATACATTAAATATTTATAATTAAAAAGCCTCCAATTATTTAATTGATTTGTGGTTTAATCACAAGGGTCAGAAGAAAGTTGAATTCTAGACTTTTTGAGTTGGATCTGTGTTTTTAGGATGATCTTTTGGCTCATTTTATCAAAATTAGTATCAAAAGAAGTGTATTAAAAAATTTAAATAATGGATTAAAAATTATAACCCAAACTTAAACCCGCCATTGGATAGAAACCTGTGTCTTCACTTGACCGATCAGAAGAGATGAAACCGATTCCTCCACCTGCATAAAGGTCCAATGTAATGTGTGAAGAGAAAATAAATTGATAACCACCGTTTAACCCAATTCCAAGAGCGTTATGATAATATGTCATTCCGTAACCCTTTCCATCTGTGTTTAAATAATGAAAATACAACCCGCAGTGCCAACCTTCCATTAGATCTTTGTTTTTTGAAAAATAATATCGACCTTCTGCATTGAGACCAAATCCATTAGAGGAATCTAAACCAACAATATCATATACAGTGGCAAATCCAAGAGAGCCTAAAATTGATATTCGATGGGTAATGGATTTTTCGAATTGAATACCAGAAATAACCCCACCTGAACCCAGCACTGCTCCTTTAAGAATGTTTTCTTGTGCAAAAGATGGAAAGCTTAAGGTCATATACATAATGGTAATACATAGAATTGTTTTCATATTTATCAAATTTACACATTAAAAGTTATAGCCAAGATTTGCGCCTAAAATAAAAACTGGCCCGTTGTCCAACCGTGGAATGTTGGTTGAATTAATGGAATATCCTAATCCAAACATGGTATCAATGGTTAGATGATTTAAAAAAATCCATTGGTAACCCATAGTGGCACCAAAACCTATTCTTTTTAAATATTCAATATCAACATCACTTTCTATTTCCGTGTCCTGATATAATGAATTAATTCCTGCGTGCCACCCTTCCATTAGATCTTTTTCTTTTTGCAAATAATATCTACCCTCTAAATAAAACCCTGAACCTACTTGAAATGATTCTGCGTTGTCAGAATTAAATATAATATCTGTAACAAAGCCCCATTGCGCCAATAATGAAAAGTTCTTAGCAACCGAACGTTCATAAGTGAAGCCATAATTTGTGCCTCCTTCATGTAAAAATCCAAACTTGACTATGTTCCTTTGTGAAAACATCGGAAGAGTAAGTAATAGAATTTGAACAGTAACGATAAAATATTTTTTCATAGGGCAAAATGTTAGAATACTAATTATGACCAATAAATGCGTAGCCCAATTTTCTTTTCATCTTATTCAGGATTATTTATTGGCAGGTCAAATCGGCCAAATCTTATTTTTATAATCTCTCCGTTCCCTCTGGCATTAAACAAAAAGTTTCCGGCAATTATTTTTTTCTCAGAATCGTAGTGAGAAATAGTGAAATCTCCGGTATTGTTATTATTTGTCTTATATGTCAAACTGCCGATATTGTAAACACCATAGCTCGAATTATTCGTTTTCTCGGAAAGAGAATAGGTTGTGCCTACCAGATCATCTAATTGAACATCATAAATTACCAATGAAACAGTTTCGAACACATATTGACTGGTATGATCAGAAAATGATATGCCTAAAATGATTATTCCATCATCTAATACAGAGAATTTACAAAATGTTAAGTCATTATTAGATCTACTTTTCAACACCTTTCCATCGGCCACACAGGATATTCCTCCGGTTCCGTCGTATTTAATTTCGGTCAACTTATCCTCTTCGCAACTGAGAACAATAACCTGAAGCACAAGGAAAAACATTGCTTTTTTCATGTTGATATTTTTGACTCAACTATTTAAATGTATTTCTAGGGTTACAGATCATTTTATAAACTGATGAACAGGCACTGAAAATAATGGCCAAAAAATAATTGGTTGCCTTTTCAACTTTTATTTTAAATTAGAATAAAGGAAAGAAAATGCACGAGAATGCTAAAAAATATTCGATGTACGCAACAATTTTCCCGATGAACAATTGGTAAATTTCATAATTAGAGAAGAGGTTTGGTTCAATCCATGAAGAATTTTTTGTTTAAAAAAACCTTAATCTTGACAGGTATTTGGTGATGAAAACCT
>CAZWAN010000038.1:0-25137 GCA_964631875.1 uncultured Flavobacteriaceae bacterium | reverse complement strand
AGGGAATTTTAGCCAACATGTAAAATCAGGACGAAAGTTAAGATTTGTTATTGAAACTACAGGTATAATTACAGATAAGTTAAAGGAGCTACACTTTAGAGGTGGAATTTTTAAGGTGGCACGAGGTATTTCTTTGAGCTGATGCAGTATCTGATTAAAAACTTATCAATCTGTTGATCAATTCTTATATCTACAACATACCTAACCGATACGAGATGGAAAAAAAATTAATCATCCGAGTGGCTTGGAACCCAACTTGTGCTACTATTGATACCTTTTTCACTAAGAATTTACCTTATTTTTACCGAGAGTTTAGGCCGGTGGTTAGTTTTTTTACTGTTACTCAAGATGCGACTTTATTTTTTTAGACGCTTAAAAATGTACTAAAATTGAAATACCCTTTACCCCATAAACAATCCTGCTTATTTCTATTATTTTTTGTTTATGTCGCTTTTCTGTGGGGACAAAAGAAGGAGATCATCAAAGAAAGTTCGCAATGGATACAGTATTATAACCAATCAAGAATCAGTGAAAAATGGCAAGTATTATTTGATGCGGGATACAGGTGGCTGGATGGCTTTGAAGAGCGTTCTCAGTATATCGTCAGAGCAGGTATAGGTTATCAGCCCTTTTCCAAGCTCCGCTTTGCAGCGGGTTTTGCCCATTTGGGATTTTATTCTTCCGGAAACTTGTCTAAAACCGAATATCGCCCTTATCAGGAAATTGCCATGGCCAATCAATTGAATAAGATAGGTCTGAGTCATCGATTGAGAATAGAGGAACGTTTCTTCAAAGAACAAAATCCGGACCCCTTTCAGGAGGCAAACAGCTTTAACTTTCGATTCAGGTATCTGTTGATGGCAGGTATACCACTTTTTCAGTTCACAGGCAACCAGTGTTCCGAATTATCGTTGCAATTGGGAGATGAAATATTCATCAATGCAGGTCCTGACATTGTGAACAATGTGTTTGATCAGAACAGGTTATTGGTGAGTCCGACCTACAAGTTGAATGAACAATTCTCCTTTGCCCTGACCTATAACTATATTTTTGCAGGCACCCCTCAAGTAGGTCAATATGCCTCCTTACAGGTATTTTGGTTACAGATCAAACAAAATTTGGATTTTCGACGCAGAGAGGAGGATCATTGAAGAGCGCGTTTGACAATGGATCTCTAACAGAACAGAATGAATTTAATTGACCTTTTTTGATCTTTTGTCATTTTAATTCCTTTGAATAGCTGAAGGAGATAATACTCCAAGAAGCATAATTATTTTAAGAATTTATGGGTTAAAAGAAAATAATATATATATTTGTGTAATCGATTACACAAATATACTATGAGCACGATATACGAAACGCGATATGCTTCAAGTCCTGAAGCGGTAAAAGGATACGATACTGATCAATTGAGGAAGGAGTTTTTGATCGATAACTTGATGAAATCGGATAAGGTAAACTGGACCTATTCGCATTACGACAGATATATGGCAGGATCGGCAGTTCCTGTAAAACCATTGTCTCTGGAAACGATCGACCCACTTAAAGCCAAATACTTTTTAGAGAGAAGAGAACTGGGTATTATCAATGTAGGAGGAAGTGGAACCGTCGAAGTAAATGGGGATGAGTACAAACTAAATCACAAGGAAGCCTTGTACGTAGGTCAGGGTAACGAAAAAGTAGTGTTTAAAAGTGATGACGCCAAAAGCCCTGCAAAATATTATCTGAATGCGGCACCGGCACATAAAAACTTTCCAACCAAATTGGTCAGTTTAAAAGAGGCAAATAAATTAGAATTGGGCTCTTTGGAAACAGCGAACCACAGAACGGTCAATCAAATGATCATCGGAGGCATAGTAGAAACTTGTCAATTGCAAATGGGCATGACTGAATTAAAAACTGGAAGTGTTTGGAATACCATGCCGGCCCATGTACACGATAGAAGAATGGAGATCTATTTTTATTTGGATATCCCTGAGGGTCAAGCAGTATGTCATTTTATGGGGCAACCCCAGGAAACAAGACATATTTGGATGCAAAACCATCAGGCGGTAATCTCACCACCTTGGTCTATCCACTGTGGATCTGGTACTTCGAATTACTCCTTTATCTGGGGAATGGCAGGAGAGAATTTAGACTATGGTGATATGGATGTTGCGAAGATCACAGAACTGAGATAAAAATAACTAAGGAAAATAGAGATGTCAATTAATTTATTCGATTTAACAGGAAAAACAGCCCTTATTACAGGAGGAGTTCACGGATTGGGAATGGCCATGGCCAAGGGTATCGGGCAAGCCGGTGCTAAAATTGTCGTAAACGAGCGTTCCTCTCAAGAGAAGGTAGATGAAGCAGTCGCGGAATACAGATCTGTGGGCATAGACGCTTACGGGTATATTTTTGATGTAACCGATGAACAAGCTGTGATTGCGGCGATTAAAAAAATAGAGTCAGAAGTTGGACCTATTGATATTTTAGTGAACAATGCCGGGATCATAAAAAGAATACCAATGGTCGATATGGAAGTGGATGATTTTGAAGCGGTGATCAAAGTAGATCTGATCGGACCCTTTATTGTGTCAAAAAATGTAGTAAAAGGAATGATCGAACGCGGAGGGGGTAAGATCATCAATATTTGTTCGATGATGAGTGAATTGGGAAGAGACTCCGTGAGTGCTTATGCAGCGGCAAAGGGAGGCTTAAAAATGTTGACCAAGAATATGGCAACGGAATGGGCGAAATTTAACGTGCAGACCAACGGAATTGGTCCTGGCTATTTTGCTACGAGTCAAACAGCTCCAATACGCGTAAACGGGCATCCGTTCAATGATTTCATCATCAGCAGAACCCCTGCGGGTAGATGGGGAGAACCTGAAGATCTGGCCGGAGCGGCTATTTTTTTGAGTTCAAAAGCCAGTGACTTTGTCAACGGACATGTCTTATATGTCGATGGCGGAATATTGGCAACCATAGGAAAACCTTCTAATGAATAATATAATTTAACTATGACAAGTTCAAATAGCTTTATACACGATGATTTTTTATTGCAGAATAAATTTGCTAAAGAATTGTATCACAATTATGTAAAGCATTTACCGATCATTGATTATCACTGCCATATTTCTCCAGGGGATATAGCAAATGACAAGATATTCGAAAATCTTACTCAGATATGGATTTATGGAGACCATTATAAATGGCGCGCCATGCGAACGCTGGGGATTGATGAAAAGTATATTACGGGCAATGGCAGTGATCTAGAGAAATTTAAACATTGGGCCAAATCAGTTCCTTTTACTATGCGAAATCCATTGTATCATTGGACACACTTGGAATTAAAGCGGTACTTCGATATTGATGAGTTGCTAAATGAAGAATCAGCTGAAAGGGTATATCGAAATGCCGCTGAAAAGCTTAACTCAAGTGATTTTAGTTGTAAAAGTTTAATATCTAAAATGAATGTGGAAGTGGTTTGTACCACAGAAGATCCACTTGATCATCTGGAATTTCATCAAAAAATAGCGAAGGATTCTCTTAAAACTAAAGTGAGTACAGCTTTCAGGCCTGACAAAGCAATTTTGATAAACGATTTGCAGTATATTGATTATTTGGATAAACTAAGCGAAATTTCAGGAATTACCATCAATTCCTATCAAAATCTATGTGACGCTTTACTGAGCAGAATCAACTTTTTTCATGCGAATGGCTGTCGACTTTGCGATCATGGTTTGAACAAGATTTGTTTTGTGCCCTATACTCAGCAAGAAATTGATCTAATATTTAGTAAAAGAATGGAGGGTAGAATGCTGACAGTGCATGAGGATGAGAAGTTTCAAAGTGCTTTGCTATTGTTTTTGTGTGAAACTTATCACCAATTTGGGTGGGTACAGCAGTTTCATCTAGGCGCGCTCAGAAACAATAACAGCAGAATGTTACAATTGTTAGGTCCGGATACGGGTTGGGATTCTATGGGAGATGAACGACAGGCTGAGGGCTTGTCTAAGTTCCTGGACAAATTAGACAGTCAAAATAAACTCACAAAGACGATATTATACAATTTGAATCCGGCTTTTAATGAAGTTTTTGCCACCATGATCGGTAATTTTAATGATGGATCGTTAAAGGGAAAGGTACAATGGGGTTCAGGATGGTGGTTTTTAGATCAAAAAGACGGGATGACCAAGCAGATCAATGCCTTGTCAAATATGGGATTGATCAGTTGTTTTGTCGGGATGCTGACAGATTCGAGAAGCTTTATGTCGTACCCTCGTCACGAATATTTTAGAAGGATACTGTGTAACATCTTCGGTTCAGAAATAGAGAGTGGAGAGTTACCAAATGATATGCAGTGGATTGGTAAAATAGTATCTGATATATGTTATTACAACGCAAAAGAATATTTTAATTTCTAAAAACAAAGAATAAGAATGAAAAAAGTAGTCACCTTTGGAGAGATCATGTTGCGATTATCTCCTCAAGGATTTTTAAGATTTTCCCAAGCGAACAGCTTTGATGTTGTTTATGGAGGCGGTGAGTCAAACGTAGCGGTGAGTTTGGCGAATTATGGTGTACCTGTGGATTTTGTCACGCGATTACCCAAGAACGATATAGGGGAATGTGCGATGATGGAAATGCGCAAGAGAGGTGTTGGTGTGGATCATATTGTCTACGGAGGAGATCGATTGGGGATTTACTTTCTTGAAACAGGAGCAGTGAGCCGTGGATCCAAAGTAGTTTACGACAGGTCACATTCGGCGATGTCTGAGATACAGCCGGGAATGATCGACTGGGATAAAGTATTTGAAGGCGCCACCTGGTTTCACTGGACCGGGATTACACCGGCCATATCACAAGGAGCAGCAGACGCCTGTTTGGAAGCGGTAAAAGCAGCCTCTGCCAAAGGGATCACTATTTCAACAGATTTGAATTACCGGGCAAAATTGTGGAAATACGGAGGAGACAGAGAAAAGATCATGACAGAACTCACTTCCTATTGCGATGTGATCTTGGGCAATGAGGAAGATGCGGAAAAGCATTTTAACATTCATCCTGAAGGTTTGGATGTGACAAAACACGGACATGATGTCAAAGCAGAAGCCTTTTTGTCGGTTTGTGAGCAAATGATGAAGAAATTCCCCCGGGCAAAGAAAGTAATTACCACTTTGAGAGGATCGATTTCAGCATCTCATAACACCTGGGCAGGTGTATTGTATGATGGCAAGAAGATGTACGAAACACGCCAGTACCAAATTACAGATATCGTAGATAGAGTAGGTGGTGGAGATAGCTTTATGGGCGGATTGATCTACGGGTTGTTACAATACCCGGAAGATGATCAGAATGCTTTAGACTTTGCAGTAGCAGCCTCTTGTTTGAAACACACGATCAAAGGAGATGCGAACCTTGTCACTGTTGACGAAGTAGAAAAACTGATGGGCGGAGACGCTTCAGGTAGAGTAGCGAGATAAAATTAAACAAAATGTCAGGTCAGAAATCCATATTGATTCTTTGCGGTGGCGGTCCGGCCCCGGGCATCAACTCGGTCATCAGTACTGTAGCCAAATCATTTTTAAACGATGGCTATAGAGTATTGGGTGTGCACGAGGGGTTTAAAGGCTTGTTCAGCGATACACCCGAGCTCAAAGAACTGGATTTTTATCACGCGGACAGAATTTTTAGTCGTGGAGGTTCTACCCTGATCATGAGCCGGTTTAAACCCAAAGACGAGAGATTAAACACAAAATTGTTTTCAGAGAATAATGTGAGATTGTTGGTCAGTATAGGTGGCGACGACACCGCCTCTACTGCCAACAGAATTACAGATTATTTACACAAAGAAAACATCCATATCTCTAATATTCATGTTCCTAAGACCATCGACAACGATCTACCGTTACCAGATCGAAATCCGACATTTGGATTTCACTCGGCAAAAGATGAGGGCGTGAGAATTGGAAATACCATTTATGAAGATGCCAGAACCAGTCAAAATTGGTTTGTGATGTCGGCTATGGGAAGATCTGCGGGGCATTTGGCCTTTGGGATCGCCACGAGTTGTCACTTTCCGATGATGATCATTCCTGAGATGTTCGACAAAACCGGAATTACTTTGGATAAGGTCATCAGTTTAGTGATCTCTTCCATCATCAAAAGAAAAATTTTAAACGTCAATTATGGGGTAGCGCTGATCAGTGAAGGTGTTTTTCACTTTATGCCCAAAGAAGAATTGGATAAAATTGGCATAGAATTTACCTATGATTCACACGGACATCCGGAATTGGGCAATGTGTCTAAATCACATATTTTTAATGTGCTGGTACAAGAGAGGCTAAACGAACTGGGGATCAACATCAAAACCAGGCCCGTAGAACTGGGATATGAACTCAGGTGTTGCAGACCGATAGGATTCGATCTTACCCTTTGTACTTTATTGGGGATAGGTGTAAAAAAGTTATTCGATGAAGGCATAAGTGGCTGTATGGTTACGGCTAATTCTAAAGGAGATGTCAGTCCGATCTATCTGTCAGACCTGCAGAATGAAGAAGGAAAGATTCCTCCTCGTTTGGTGGATATCAATTCCCAAATAGCAAAACTCTGCTTTCAAAATATGCATTACCTTACAGAAAAGGATTATCATTTAGCAAAAGCATACCTCAGCAATCCGGCCGACTATGATTTTGACAAAATATTAAATAAATAAAATGGCAAAATACACAAGATTAGAAGTAGCACAATTGATGAAAGACACAGGAATGGTTCCTTTGTTTTTTCACAGTGATATAGAATTGGGGAAGAAGGTACTCAAAGCCTGTTATAATGGCGGAGCGAGACTGATGGAATTTACCAGTCGTGGGGATTTTGCGTTTGAAGTGTTCGGCGCACTCAACAAATACGCTTTAAAGGAATTACCGGGAATGGTCATGGGTGTGGGTTCTGTGACGGACGCCGCAGCAGCCTCTTTATATATGCAATTAGGCGCAAACTTTATTGTGACACCGGTATTGAGAGAAGATATAGCGATAGTTTGTAACCGAAGGAAAGTATTGTGGTCTCCGGGCTGTGGAACTTTGACTGAGATAGCCAAAGCAGAGGAGTTGGGCTGTGAGATCGTCAAGCTGTTTCCCGGCGATATCTACGGACCACAATTTGTGAAAGGTATCAAAGGGCCACAACCGTGGACGAGCATTATGCCAACGGGCGGTGTATCACCGGACGAAGCCAATTTAAAAGGATGGTTCGATGCTGGAGTAACTTGTGTGGGTATGGGTTCACAATTGATTTCAAGTGACATTATTAAAAATAAAGATTACGCAAAACTTGAGCAAGATGTTAAAAACGCCATAGCTTTAATAAAAGAGGTAAGAAAATGATCCATAAATTTTATCATACTAAAGACATAAATAAAAATTTAAATGATGACTAAATTATCTCCGGCAAAAGCTACAAAGTATAGATGGACCATTTGTGGACTTCTATTCATGGCTACAACCATAAACTATTTAGACAGGCAAGTTCTATCATTAACATGGAAAGATTTTATAGCGCCCGAATTTCATTGGACAAACAATGATTATGGAAATATAACTGCCTTGTTCTCTATCTTTTATGCTGTTTCCTTATTATTTGCAGGTCGTTTTGTCGATATTATGGATACAAAAAAAGGATTTCTTTGGGCAATTGGAGTCTGGTCAGTTGGGGCTTGTTTGCATGCGTTTGCCGGTATTGGGACTGCAGGTTATATAACAGGAAATTGGTTTATAGGTTTTGAAGAAGCAAAAGAAGTTATCAGTACAGTTGGCGATGTAGGTTTAGTAATTTATGTAAGTGTTACACTCTTTATATTTGCGCGTTTTATTTTAGCTTTGGGAGAAGCCGGGAATTTTCCGGCGGCAATAAAAACGACAGCAGAATATTTTCCTAAAAAAGATCGGGCTTTTTCTACCAGTATTTTTAATGCAGGTGCCACCGTCGGAGCCCTGGCTGCACCAATTACCATTCCATTTATTGCAGAGGCCTACGGTTGGGAAATGTCATTTATCATTATTGGGGCATTGGGTTTTATATGGATGGGTTTTTGGATATTTATGTACGAAAAACCTGAAAAACAATCAAAAGTAAATGCTGCCGAATTAGAATATATTCAGCAAGATATCATTACAGACAGTAAGTTAGAAGGATATGTTCCAGAGAATACGAAAAAAGCTTCTTTCATGGATTGTTTTAAATATAGACAAACTTGGGCTTTTGCATTTGGTAAGTTTATGACCGATGGAGTTTGGTGGTTTTTCTTATTTTGGACACCGGCTTATTTAAGTTCCGTTTACGGAATGGATTCTACTGAAGCTGCATTTCCATTATTTATTTTATATATGATCACATTGCTTTCAATTATCGGCGGGTGGTTGCCTACTTATTTTGTCGATAAATTGGGAATGAATCCTTATGAAGGAAGAATGAGAGCCATGTTAATTTTTGCTTTTTTTCCGTTGCTCGCCTTAATTGCGCAACCTTTAGGGCATTATACTTATTGGATACCAGTCATAATAATTGGAATTGCTGGTGCGGCACATCAAGCCTGGTCGGCAAATATTTTTACAACTGTAGGAGATATGTTTCCTAAAAAAGCAATTGCTACTGTAACAGGTATTGGAGGTTTGGCTGGTGGAATAGGTTCAACAATTATTAATAAAGGATCTGGGGTTTTATTCGATTTTAGTGAAAATACAAATATGTCGTTCATGGGATTCAAAGGAATTGAATCAGGGTATTTTATTATTTTTTCAATTTGTGCCGTTTGTTATTTAATTGGATGGGTGGTTATGAAAACATTAGTTCCAAAATACAGACCTATAACAGATTTGTAAATAATAATTTAATCCACCAAAAGTTTCATTATGGTAAAAATCAAAAAAATAAATAGAAAAAATGCGGGTTTAGAACATAAGCTTCCAATTAAAATTGTTCAATTTGGAGAAGGTAATTTTTTAAGGGCCTTTATAGATTATGCCTTTCAAAAATTGAATATGGAACTGGGTTTCAATGCCGGTGTGGCCGTTGTTCAGCCTATAAACAAGGGTCTGATAAGCATGTTAAATGACCAGGATGGATTGTATACGCTTTTTATGAAGGGTGTGAAAAAAGGCAAGGAGATTCAGGAAATGGAGTTGATCACATCGATTGTAAAAGGAGTAGATCCTTATGCTGATTTTAAGGCTTTTAAAGATCTGGCCAAAGAAGAAGATCTCGAATTTATTATTTCAAATACAACGGAAGCAGGTATAGCTTATTTGGAATCTGATCGTTTAGACATGCAGCCACCGGATTCGTTTCCCGCAAAATTGACAATACTGTTATATGAAAGATTTTCTTATTTCAAAGGAAATCCAAATAAGGGCCTCACCATCATCCCTTGCGAACTAATCAACTATAATTCTGACGCATTAAAAGAAATCATACTAAAATATATTGATGACTGGCAGTTAGGAGAGGAATTTAGGAACTGGCTGTTAAACCACAGCTCATTTCATAATACGCTTGTAGATAGAATTGTACCGGGTTATCCTAAGGATGAAATAGAAGAATACAATAAACAATTGGATTATAAAGATAATTTAATCGTTACAGCAGAAGCATTTTTTCTATGGGTTATTGAAGGCGGTGCGGATTTGAAAGAAAAGTTACCATTTCACAAAACCGATCTAGATGTTAAAATTGTCGATGACATGCAGCCTTACAGGACCAGGAAGGTGCGCATTTTAAATGGCGCGCATACTTCAATGGTTCCATTTTCTATTTTATACGGTAATTCAACAGTAAAAGAAACAGTAGATCATCAGTTTACCGGAAATTTTGTCAACGAACTTATTTTTAATGAGATCGTTGATACGCTTGAGATGGATAAGGAGGAACTGCATCTTTTTGCTGCAGAAGTACTGGATCGTTTTAGAAACCCCTTTATTAAGCATCAACTCTCAGATATTGCCTTGAATTCTATTTCTAAATTCAAAGTAAGGGTATTGCCGAGTTTAATCGAATACCAATTGATTCACAAAAAGATACCTGTCCATTTAACTTTTGCTTTCGCTTGTCTCATACGCTTCTATAAAGGAGATTGGAAGGACAAAAAATTGCCTGTGAAAGACAGTGAGGAGATTATCAGTCAATTTAAGGAATACTGGAGTTGGAACGACTATGAAAAAATAGTAAACGCAGTTCTGAAAAATGATGATTTTTGGGGTACAGATTTGACAAAAACACATAACTTGACAAAGGCAATCTGCTGGGCACTTCAGGAAATTGACAGGAATGGAATCGAGTTAGGCTTTTTTAATTTCCAGGACAGGATAAAACAATGTTACACGCTATGAGACAAAAGAAAATGATTAAGGTACATCCTGCGGACAATGTGGCTGTTGCCTTAGTAGATTTGAAGGCGGGAGAGGTATTTAAATTTGAAGAAAAAACAATTTCAATTGTAACTGACATCAAAGCTAAGCATAAAATTGCCTTGACCCATTTTAAAAATGGAGATCGTATTGTGATGTATGGGGTCTTAGTGGGAAAGGCAAATGGAATTATCAAAGAGGGTGAAGGACTAACTGTAGTCAATGTAAAGCATGAAAGTGAACAAGTATTCGGGAAAAATGGGAATACAAGCTGGACACCTCCCAATGTCGATCAATGGAAAGACAGAACTTTTTTGGGATATCACAGACCTGATGGGCAAGTTGGTACAGAGAATATCTGGTTGTTTTTTCCTTTGGTGTTTTGTGAAAATAGAAATTTAGAAATTTTAAAGGAAGTCTTCGAGAATGAATTGCTTACTAAAAAGCAAAGCAGCCATAGGCGTTTACTGCGTTCACTGGTACAGGGAGAGAACATCGAAGAAGAAGAAAGTCAAATGAGATCAAATGTATTTGACAATATAGAGGTTAAGTTTATTACGCATGCAGGTGGATGTGGAGGGATTAGGCAAGATTCTGAGGTGCTTGCCAAATTATTAGCGGGTTATGTCAATCATCCAAATGTAGCTGGAGCAACTGTTTTGAGTTTGGGATGTCAAAATTTACAGATAAAATTATTTAATGAGGCTCTAAAAGAGATCAATCCAGATCTGCAAAAGCCAGTACTTATTTTTGAACAACAACAAATGGGAACGGTAGATGACATGTTAGAGCAAGTTATCAAAAGTTCATATGAAGAAATTAAGAAAGCCAATCAAATTACCAGAAGACGGGCTCCTTTAACTAAGTTAAACATAGGATTGGAATGTGGAGGGTCTGATGGTTTTTCGGGAATTTCAGCAAATCCTGTTTTGGGATATACTTCGGATTTACTGATAGCTATAGGGGGTACTGCCATTCTATCTGAATTTCCAGAGTTATGCGGAGTTGAACAAGAATTGGCCAACAGGTGTTTGACAGATGAAATTGCAGACAAATTTTTAGGACTCATGAAGGCATTTGAAAAGTCCGCAGTAGATGCAGGTTCGGGGTTTGATATGAATCCTTCCCCGGGGAATATTAAAGACGGATTAATCACAGATGCTATGAAATCTGCCGGAGCAGCAAAAAAGGGAGGGACCTCCCCGATTGTCGATGTTTTGGATTATGGAGAATATGTTTCAAAATCAGGGTTGAATTTATTGTGTACGCCCGGAAATGATGTGGAGAGTACCACCGGTATGGTTGGTTCGGGAGCAAATATTGTACTGTTTACTACGGGTTTGGGAACACCTACCGGAAATCCAATAGTTCCCGTAATCAAGGTTTCATCTAATTCGGAGTTAGCAGAAAAAATGAATGATATTATTGACATAGACACAGGTTATGTAATTAAGGGAGAGAAAACGATTGAAGAAATGGCCGAGGATATGTTGAATTTGATTATTGATGTTGCCAGCGGGATAACAATTGTAAAGGCCAGGTTATTAGATCAAAATGATTTTATTCCATGGAAACGGGGTGTTTCCTTGTAACATTATTTGGAAATTTGCTTTAGTCTTGGAATCGTTTTTTTCTTATGATTTTTAAGAGAGGATTGACGAACCAGTAATTGAGGTGTTAAGACTACTTTTTTTTCAATCTTTATGCTTGTGTTATTCACTTTTTCCAAGAATACCCTTGCCGCCATTTTTCCCATTTCGACCGGAGATTGGTCAACTGTTGTAATTGAAAGTTCCATGAATTTAGTAAAAGGCTCATTGGCAAATCCCGTCACACAAATATCCTCCGGTATTTTTAATCCTTGAGCGCTTAATTCTTGGATGACGCCTAAAGCAACAAAATCACTGGAGGAGAATACAGCATCTGGCAAGCTATTCATTTGAAGCAGCATTTTAGCCACTCTTTTTCCTTCTTCAACATTACTTTTTGTTTGGATGACAAAGTCTTCATTTAATGCAAGCCCATGGTCTGAAAGTGCTTGTTTATATCCCCTGCACCGTTCTTTAAAAATTTCAATTTTGGGATTACCGCTCAGATGAACGATATTTTGACAGCCCTGTTCTATTAATTGGGTTGTCGCTAAATAACCACCTTCAAAATCGTTGATCGTCACAGAACTCACCCCCTCCATATCCTTTTTTCTGTCGAAAAAAACCAAAGGAATATTTTTTTTCAAGACCTGTAAAAAAACGCTATTATCAGTTTCCGGTGCAGAGATAGACATCAGAATGCCGTCTACCTGAGCATTGATAAGGGTAATAATATTTTCGGTTTCTCTTTCCTCGATATCGTGTGTTTGGCAAATAATTACATGATACCCTGCCGGATAAAGTTCCTCTTCTATGCCGTGAATAATTGAGCCAAAAAAATTACTATCGACACGTGGCACTATAACACCAACATTTTTACTTTTTCCACTTTTAAGAGCAAGGGCAAGTTTGTTCTGCTCATAATTCATCTTTTCCGCAGTTTTCATTACCAAATCTCTGGTTTTCTGGCTGATCTTGGGATTGTCATTTAAGGCTCTTGAAACAGTCGCTGCCGTAATGTTTAAGGCTTTGGCAATATCGTAGATTGTAGTTTTACTACTCATTGAATACATTATAATTACGAAAGTAAATATAAGAAAATAACATGTTTGTTCTAAATTTTTATGCTATCGATTACATTATATTAATTGTACAATTAAAACGCTTTATAACAGATAGTTATAGAATAATACTGCAGCAAAACACAAATGACACTTTTTCGGGTTGCTCTAATAACACACTATTTTAGATGAATAAAGTAAAATTTTAGAGAATAATTTGGTTAATTCAAGTCTATTACATAGATTTGTGTAATCGATTGCATAATATATCATATTGTGATTACCTATATTGAGCGGAATAGAATGAATTTTAACAGATACTTGAGTAAAACTTTCCTGGCAGGCCCATTGAATTATTGGCTTCTTTTGGTGTTTTCAATTTTTACGCAAAGCAATTTGATCTATGCACAAGAAATAAATGCTGATCCTTGGTCATTGATGCAGGAAATTGTAGAAGCTGTAAGGCCACCTGTGTTTAGTGACAAGGAGTTCAATATTATAAAATTTGGTGCAGATCCAACAGGAATCCATAGCAATACAGAAGTTTTTAAAAAGGCGATACAGGCTTGTACATCTGCCGGTGGAGGTAGGGTATTGGTTCCTAAAGGGGTATATATTACAGGCGCGATTCATTTGGACAATAATGTCAATCTTCATTTAGAAGAGGGGGCTGAGATCAAATTCAGCACTAATCCAAATGATTATTTGCCTTTGGTCCCTACCTCATTCGAGGGCATAGAGCTAATCAATTATTCACCTCTGATTTACGCTTATCAAAAGAAAAATATTGCGATTACCGGCAAGGGTACTTTAAATGGTCAGGCTTCAATTGACAATTGGTGGGCGTGGAAAGGGAGCGAGCAATATGGTTGGAGTAAAGGGATGTCTTCCCAATTGGACAGTCTAAATCTTCCACAATTGATGAAAATGGGAGAGGATGGTATTTCTTTAGGGGATCGCGTTTTTGGTCCAAATCATTATCTGAGGCCCAACTTTTTTGAACCATATGAATGTGAAAATGTCATGTTACAGGGTGTAAAAATTATAAAAGCACCATTTTGGATCATTCACCCACTAAAATCCACTAATGTTATTGTTGACGGTGTCAATATAGAAAGTCATGGACCTAATAATGATGGTTGCGATCCGGAGTATTCAAAGAATGTAATCATTAAAAACAGTGTTTTTAATACAGGTGATGATTGTATCGCTATAAAGGCCGGGAGGGATAATGATGGAAGAAGGGTAGCTGTCAAAAGTGAAAACATAGTTATTCAAAATTGCAGGATGATAGATGGTCATGGTGGTGTAGTTATAGGTAGTGAAATGTCTTCAGGAGTAAAAAATGTGTTCGTAGAGAACTGCGTAATGGATAGTCCCGAACTGGATAGGGCAATTAGGATCAAGTCAAATTCAAAAAGAGGCGGTATTGTTGAAAATATTTTTGTCAGAAATCTTGAAGTAGGCAATGTAAAAGAGGCTTTATTAAAGATCAACCTTTTTTATGCCACCTATAACAATCAAACCGGCGGATTCATACCGGAAGTCAGGAATATATCTTTAGAAAATATACGAGTGGCCAATTCGGGCCAATTCGGACTTTTACTCATTGGGCATGATGGGGTTCCGATTGATGGAATCACACTTAAAAATGTAGTTATTCAAGAAGTGCAAGAACCCTATTCCTTGAAGAACGTCATAAATTTAAAACTAATTGATACCTACATGAACGGGAAATTGGTCGGATTGAATTCTGATTAAGTCCACAAATCTAACTTTATTAACTCTAATTATTTATGAAAAACAAGCTATTACTTAAAAAGAGAAACCTTTCCAGATTCTGGATGTTTTTCCTGCTACTTTTGCTCGGTCTTGGGCAAAGTATAAGTGCTCAAACCACGAAGATTATTACGGGAAATGTAATTGAATCGGATGGCAACATGCCACTGCCGGGGGTCAATGTTATTGAAAAAGGGACAAGCAATGGGACTGTCACTGATTTTGATGGAAATTTTACTCTAGACGTTTCAAATCCTGATGCAACATTAGTATTTAGCTATTTGGGCTTTTCCTCTCAAGAAGTTTCTGTGAGCGGGCAAAATAATGTCAATATCACTCTTAATCCTGATGCAGAGGCACTTGAGGAAGTTGTTGTCGTTGGTTATGGAACAGTTCAAAAAAAGGACTTAACGGGTGCGGTTGGGACACTAGATGAAAAAATGATCACTGAAAGAAATGTGACAGATCCCATGCAGGCAATTCAAGGAAATGTAGCGGGTGTGGCAATTCAAACTTCCACGGGTAGAGTAGGTGATCCCGTGAGTGTGACCATTAGGGGAAAGAATTCGATCAATTCAGATTCGCAGCCCTTATATGTGGTGGATGGGGTACCAACAGATGGGATAGATTTTTTGAATCCGAATGATATTGCGAGAATAGACATTTTAAAGGATGCTTCTTCAACGGCCATCTATGGATCAAGGGGCTCAAACGGTGTTATTATCGTATCCACAAAAAGTGGGGCGAACGCCAGAGGAAAAGTGACGGTTTCATTCGATTCGTTTTACGGAATTAAAAATGTTGCACGATTACCGAAAATGATGGATACAGCTGAGTGGTTTGCTTTTCATCAACATGCCTATTTAAGCTCAATAAGTTTTGATTATATGAGTATCACACCAGAGAAATTGGAGAGTACAGTGATAGGATCACAAAACTCTTTGGTTCGAGAAAGAGTGGATAATGATGAAACTTTTGATTGGTACGATGCCGTATTGAAATCGGGAATGCAGTCAAATAATTATCTTCAAGTATCCGGAACTTCTGATAGCGGAATAGGCTACAATATAGGCCTTGGTGTTCAAAGTGAAACGGGGAATATCGACAACGAATCTTTAGATAAATACACGTTTAAAACCAGTGTCAATCATAAGGTCAACGATAAGTTTGCTACCGGCGGTACTATCACTGTGGCAAAAAGTAATATTCAAAGAGGTAGTAATGTTGGTATGCGAGAAGCTTTTAGATTGGCACCTGTGATGACTCCATATGGTTTAGAGGGGGAATTATATCCACAACCGGGTAAGTTGTTAGATGAAGATGGAAAATTCTTAATTAATAAAACAAGTACTTATAATCCTTTGTTAGAAATTGCCAATTCTTCAGATGAAACCAAAAGATTGAATATTATTGGAAATATTTATGCAGAGTATAGTCCGTTAACCTGGTTGACCTTTCGATCAACACTTTCTGCCGGTAATGATGATTGGAGGAGAGGAAGATCATGGGGAGCGCTTACCAATACAGGTATATCTAATGGAAATTTACCCTCGGGAGACGTGGAGAATTATAACAATTTCAATTATACATGGGATAATCAGATCAACATAATTTATGACCTTAACGAGGTTAACAAGTTTAATTTACTCTTGTTGGGAAGTTTATATGAAAGTCAGACGGAAACATCATTCCTTAGTTCTCAAAGACAACCTTTTGATACAGGTTTTCAAAATTTAGGCTCAGGAGAGCAGTCTACCTTTAATCTAGGGACGAATTATTTTGAAAATTCATTGGTTTCTTTTGCCGCGCGTTTGAATTATTCTTTTAACGATAAAATTTTAATTACCTTATCCGGCAGGTACGATGGTTCTTCACTATTGGCAGAAGGCAATCAATGGGATTTCTTTCCTTCGGCAGCTATTGCGTATCGCTTAAGCGAAGAATCCTTTATGAAGAATCAGAATTTTATTTCAAATCTGAAGTTTAGACTGGGCTATGGCTATACCGGAAACAATATCATCGATCCTTATTCGACTAAGAATACATTGGACAACCAGGTATACTATGACTTTAATGGCAGTACAGCTAATGGTTGGTTACCTAGCAGATTGGCCAATACGCAGTTGGGATGGGAAAAAACGAGAGAATTTAACGTCGGTGTGGATTTTGGGTTCTTGAACAACCGAATTTTTGGTTCGCTGGATTTCTATGACAAGCTTTCGGAAGATTTGCTTTTTAACCAACAATTACCTATTGAATCTGGTGGCGGTACAATTGCTGCAAACGTTGGATCTGTTAGTAATAAGGGAGTTGAGCTAGGCTTGACAGGTATTATTGTGGACAATGAAAATGTGAGATGGGAAATGACACTGACCTATGCTAAAAACAAGAACTCAATTGAAGAGCTCTATGGTGATGGAAGTGACGATATAGGAAACGGCCTTTTTATTGGAGAAGCTATCGATGCTATCTGGGATTACCGGCATATTGGAAACTGGCAGGCAAATGAGCGTGATGAAGCAGCTTCATATGGTCAAAGAGAGGGTCAGGTTAAAGTACTTGATGTAAATAATGACGGAAAGATCAATAATGATGATAAATTGATTCTGGGTACCTCTGCACCAGATTGGACAGGCGGTTTAAATACGCGATTGACTGTAGGGAATTTCGACTTAACGGCTTCTGCAATAACCAATCAGGGTGTTTTTGTACTCAGTAGTTTCCATGAAAATTTTGCCAATACTTCAGATCGTGGCAGACAAAAAATGGGGGGATTACAATACTATGTGCCAGAGAACGGAGCAGGAGTACCCTCGAATTTCACAAATGAATATCCATCAAGAGATAGAGGACCTTCAGGTCTTCAAAGTTCAGTATTCTATGAAGACGCGGATTTTGTAAAAATAAAAAATATTGCCATTGGCTATACTTTTAACCGCGATTTGATTAAACCAGCAGGCTTATCTTATTTGAGAATTTATGCCAATGTTTTGGATCCATTTGTCTTTACTGATTATGAAGGTTATGATCCTGAATGGGCAGGGGCAAGCTTAAATATAGGTCGTGTAGGTGCGATTACTTATCAACTCGGATTGAGTGTTAAATTTTAAAAAACAAGAAAATGAAAAAAATATATTCAATTATAATGATGGCGGGGTTGTTCTTTACTTCTTGTGAGACCTTTTTAGAAGAAGATAACCTCTCTAATGTTACAGCAGAAAGCTTCTATGTAACAGCTGAAGGTTTTGAAGCCTTGGTAAATGCGAATTACGCCTTAATGAAAGACATCTATGGTGGTGATCCCTATACGTTTTGTGCAGGTACAGACATGTATTCTAATGGGCGTACCGAATTACCTCAGGGCATAGCAGAATATCTTACCCTTAATCCTGGTGACAGTGAAATTGAACCCTTGTATGAAAATTGTTATAATGCCATTGCAAAGGCGAATATGGGATTATACTATTCAGAGATCACAGACCAGACAAGTACCCTAAATACTAGAATAGGAGAATTGAAATATTTAAGGGCAAATGCCTATTTTCTATTAGTTCAAACCTATGGTGGTGTAGGGATAATTACTGACTTTATAGACAGTCCTATACTTTCTTTTGACAGGAATTCAGCAGAAGAGGTCTATTCTTTCATTCTCACCGAATTGAACGATGCACTAAATCTTGTATCAGATGGTGGATATAACGGAAGAGTAAATAAAAGAGCAGTACAGCATATGTTGGCTAAAGTTCACTTAACAAGAGGATATGAAAGTTTTGGATCGGCAAATGATTTTGATCAGGCAGCAAGTTATGCAGATCAAGCCATAGCAGGTCAAGGGCTTAATATTCCTTTTGGTAATTTATGGGAACCCGGAAACGAAATGAATGCTGAAGTTTTATTCTCTGTGCAGTATAGTTCAAGCGCGGTGAGTACCGATCCACAAAATTTAGGACACAAACAATCCAAATGGTTTGGCTCTTATATGGGAGGTTCTGAAAATGCCGGCAATATGCCATATAGGCTATATGGTCTGATTGCTACCGATTATACTTTAGATCTATTTGAAGAAACAGATACCAGATGGGAAGGAACCTTTATGACAGAAATATTTACCCGTTATTATGATTATTACGACGTAGATGTTGCTGATCACGATGATTTAACTGTAAGAGATTTTTATGAACCAAAATGGTTTACCCAAGCCGACAGAGATAATTACAAAGCGGCACATCCCGGGGTGAATTACCACGATTATGGTACGCATTCTTCTCAATTGGCAACTTCTGACTTTCAATTGATCTCCTGCAGAAAGTTTGATGACCCAACAGAGCCTTTTAGTGCAGGTTCTAATTCGAGGACAAGTACGAGAGATATTATCTTGTCGAGATTGGGTGAGACCTATTTAATAGCGGCCGAAGCCTATTATAAAGCAGGAAATGATGGGTTGGCCCTGGAAAGATTAAATGAGGTAAGAAGAAGAGCCAATGTTCCTGATGTTCTGGCTATAGATATTGAAGTAATTTTAGATGAAAGAGCAAGAGAATTATTTGGAGAATACCATCGATGGTTCGATCTAAAAAGAACCGGTACCTTAGTTCGCAGAGCATCTCTGTATAACTATAGAATAGATGAAGCGAATTTTGCCGGGGCTAATGGAGAGCTTAAAATATTACGACCTATTCCACAAAGTGCACTGGATTTGAATCAAAACAAAGATTTTCCACAAAACCCGGCCTACAATTGATTGAGAATAAGCAAATTTCGTATAATTATTAGTTAGTTGAATTTTGTGAAGAGCTCAATGAAAATTGGGCTCTTCAATTATGTTTTGGTTATGAAAATCACAATTTTTGTTTTGTGCTTGGCAATTTTCGATACCTATGCCCAAATAACCAGGCAATTGGATACGACTTATACTATTGAATCAGCGTTTTTAAAGATGAAAGGAAATTATGCTGATCTAAGTATTGCTCAAGAGATACAAAGCGAAAAGTTCGAAGCAAAAAAAAATGTCATCTATGCGGGGTATGGTACAAATGAGCTAAAGTTTGATGCGTTTTATGATAAGTCGAAGCATAATTTACCAGGCATTGTGTTGATACATGGCGGGGGTTGGAAATCAGGAAGCAGACAGATGTTAAATCCGATGGCGCAACGCCTGACCTTAAAAGGGTACCAAACCTTTACGATTTCATATAGATTATCGGGTGATGCTCAGTATCCGGCAGCCATAATCGACATCGAAAGTGCTTTGGCATTTTTGGTCAAAGCCTCTAATGAATACAATTTAGACAAGGATAAAATTTCGATTTTAGGTTGTTCTGCAGGTGCACAAATGGCGACTTTGGTAGGTTTAAAGAACAGCATGAAGGATCAGAAAAATTCTGCCATCAAAATAAGATCAATCGTGAACGTAGATGGGCTGATGGATTTTTTGGATAAAGATGCTGAAGAAGGCTCCTCTGCAGAAAAGTGGTTAGGGGGATCAGCAAATCAAAAAAGAGAAATATGGAGAGAAGCTTCTCCGGTTAACTATATCAATCCCTATTCTCCACCTATACTTTTTGTCCATGGTAATCAAAAACGATTTCAAGCAGGGAGAATTACTGCGTTAGAACAGATGAACAAGTACAAGATTTATAATGAAACCGTTTCTATCGATGCACCACATACATTTTGGTTATTTGAACCATGGCAAGATGAATTGGTAATCCAGATAGATCAGTTTTTTAAAAAAGTAAATTAATTCTAAATTTAATGTGATGAAAAAAGCTTTTCAAATTTTTTTAATCGTTTTACTTCTATCTAGTTGTAAGAACGAAGTAAAAGAAGAAGCAACCGCTGAAGTTAGTATTATTCCCGAAGAACCTTCTTCAAAAACATATGCTGAAATTTCTATTAAAGTGGGAGGTAATTGGGAAGGCAGAGAATATATGAATGGTCATTTTAAAAATGTGGAAGCGCTTAAAGTTCCATCTGAACATACTGATCATTCATGGTACATAAGGTATGAAGGACCAGGTTGGGAAAGTAATAAAGTTGGATACAGAATTTATCTCGACTGGAGAAATGCGATCGATATTTTTGGTAAAGTCACAGATTCCTTGATCTTACAAAAAGTAGGTCAAGACGGTTTTGATTCTTACCATGAGATGAGCAGCTGGGGCATGGATATCCTCAAGGCTGGTAAGTCTTTGGGAATAGGCGCACTGGGCAGGCTATTGAGTAAAGAAGTTTTACACTTTAAAACTGTTGATTCGACCTTTGCCAGGGTGGAAAATCTGCCTAATAAGTCATCAGTGTACATTGATTATTACGGATGGCAAACAGGTGTGGATAAAATAAATCTGAAATCTAAATTGAGTATTAAACCAGACAAAAGATATACAGAACATATTTTTACAACAGATAAAGCCATTGAAGGTATTTCTACCGGAATAGTTAAGTTTGATGGAATAGATCTTTTCGAAAAGCAAAGTCAGAATGGGGAATGGGCCTATCTCGCAACCTATGGAGAACAGACACTCGTTCCTGACCGACTAGGTCTTGCTATTTTGTATAAGACCGAAACTGTCGAATCCACTTATGACGGGTCATTTGATCACTTAATTGTCTTTAAGCCAACTACAGAAAAAATTACCTATTATTTATTAGGCGCATGGGAAAAGGAAAGAGAAGGAATAAAAAACAAAACCGAATTTATTAATTATTTAGATGATTTATTAGGTGAGTTAAATATAAATGGAGAATTATGATTAGAAATGGAACAATAAGCAGACTGACTATTTTTATATTTAACGCTTGTCTTGGTCTATTTTTTAGTCAGAGTTTGTCTGCACAGACAGAAAATGAAAAGACTGCCGATGTTCAAAATGTATTTAATATAGGAAATTGTGTCAATCAATTTGATCCGAAAAAAACTGTAAAAACGGATGTAGGATATCAATATTGGTTTGCAAATAAAGACTTTATTGACGGAAGGACGCTCAAGTTAAGTGTTGTTTTGCCCCATCAAGCCACACATAAGCCTCATAAACATATAGAAGATGAGTTCTTTTTTATTTTAGAGGGGAGAGCAACTTTTTACTTGAACGGAGAAAGTATTGAGGTAGGCCCAAATACAAGTTTGTACTGTCCGTCAAATGTGATGCACGGAATAAGTAATTCAGGAGAATCAGAGCTTAAATATCTGGTCATTAAAAAGTATCAAAGGGACTAATATTTTTACAACAACATCATATGAAAGCAATCAATAGCACAAAGTTTATAGTAGTTTTACTACTTTTTTGTTCAACTATTTTTACAAGTTGTAAACAAGAAAAAAGGCATGTTGAAAATGAAGAGCCAACTGTAAAGATGTCTATTTCTGATACCTTAAAATGGTCTGAAAGAATGGCGCTAACCTTGATGAAGCATCATCCAGAAGCCTATCAAATAGATGATAAAACAGAGCCCAAGTGGGATTATGTTCACGGCTTGGTACTCACTTCATTCGAAGCATTGTATAAAAAAACAAATGACCAGGCGTATTTTGATTATATCAAAAACTATGCTGATGCGACGATCGATTCGCTTGGGACTATTCCGAGTTATAAATTTGAGAATTTCAATATAGATATGATAGAAGCCGGGAATGTTCTTTTTTACTTGTATGATAAAACAAAAGAAGAAAAATATTTAATAGCCATGCAGCTTTTGCGCAAGCAATTGGAAGAGCATCCGAGAACTAGTGAAGGTGGTTTTTGGCATAAAAAGATTTATCCCTCACAAATGTGGTTAGATGGTTTATATATGGGCTCGCCATTTTACACCAAATACACTGTAATATTCGAAAATGGAAGAAATTTAGATGATGTGGCTAAGCAATTTGAGTTAATTCAAAAACACGCTCGTGATGAAAAGACGGGACTATTATATCACGGCTGGGATGAGAGTAAAGCAATGGATTGGGCCAATAAAGAAACAGGAACATCTCCAAATTTTTGGTCACGTTCATTAGGATGGTACGCGATGGCTTTAGTAGATGTACTAGATTATTTTCCAAAAGACCACCCGAAACAGTCGGAATTGGTCAGCTATCTGAATCAATTGGCTACAGCACTCACAAATCAGCAACACGAATCAGGCTTGTGGTATCAGGTAACCGATATGGGAGATAGGGAAGGGAATTATTTAGAAGCTACCGGATCCGCGATGTTTGCCTATGCCCTCGCAAAGGGGGTAAATAAGTGCTATTTGCCCAAAGAGTATATGCAAGTTGCCAACAATGCTTTCGATGGACTCACCCGCGAACTTGTAAAGGTTTCTGACGAGGGTGATGTTATTATAACTCAGGCATGTGCAGTAGCCGGTCTGGGAGGAAATCCCTACAGAGATGGTTCCTTTGACTATTATATCAATGAACGAAAAAAGGATAATGACCCTAAAGCAACAGGTCCATTTATTTTGGCAGCATTAGAATTAGATAAATAGGGATAGAATAATTCTCGTTAGCTTTACATTTTATTACTTTATAATTATTGAGAATTAAAAAAATAAAAACTATAAGAATAGGCTTTTGTCAGACATTTAATTTCCAAAAAACATGGACAATTCCAGGCGTAAATTTTTGAATTCAATAAGCATGCTAGCTGCAGCTACCGCTTTTCCGATAAATTCATTTCAATTTGAAATGTCAAAAAAGCTAAAAATTGCGCTCGTAGGAACAGGTATTCGAGGCACTAGTTTTTGGGGAAAGAGATTGGTTGATGAATATGCTGACATTTTAGAGTTTGTTGGATTGAGTGATATAAATCCTGGAAGACTAAAATACGGTAAAGAATTTATCGGGACTAATTGCCCAACCTTTGTAAACTTTGATGAGATGTTGGTACAAACCAAACCTGATTTGGTTATTGTAACCACGGTCGATTCAACACATCATGATTTTATCATTAAAGGATTGGAATTTGGTTGTGATGTACTCACTGAGAAGCCCCTAACGACAGATGAACATAAAGCGCAATCTATATTAGATGCTGAAAGAAAATCCGGAAAGAATTTAATTGTTGGTTTCAATTACCGCTGGAGTCCATACACCACTAAAATTAAAGAAATATTGTCGTCCAATACCATTGGAAGAATTACTTCGGTAGATTTTCATTGGTACCTGAATACTTATCACGGAGCTTCTTATTTTAGAAGATGGCACGGTCTAAAGGACAAAGGAGGATCACTTTGGGTTCATAAAGCCACGCATCATTTTGATTTATTAAACTGGTGGATAGACTCTGATCCCAGTGAAGTTTTTGCCTATGGGAATCTGGAATTTTATGGAAAGAATGGGCCATTTCGAGGAACAAATTGTAGAACTTGTATTCACAAAAACCAATGTGATTTTTATTTTGATATCAGTAAAGACAAACATTTAATGGATCTCTATGTAAAAAATGAAAATTATGACAATTATATCAGAGACAATTGTTTGTTTAGAGAAGAAATTGATATTTACGATAAAATGTCTGCACAAATTAAATATGAGAATAATGTTATCGTAAATTATTCATTAACAACATATTCCCCATTTGAGGGTTGGAGGATTGCCTTTAACGGCACTGAAGGAAGGGTTGAAGCCTCATTGGACATTCCATATGATAAGAAAAGCACTGTCGATCAGGCTGAAATGCACGCCAAAGAAATGGAACAAAATACCTTGGAAAAGACGAGTTCAGAATCTATAGTCATCCATAAGTTGTGGAGTGATTTTAACACGGTTGAAGTTCCCACGGAAAAGGGAGGTCATGGAGGTGGAGACAAGCGTTTACATGATAAAATATTTAAGACACCAAATGTCGAAGATCCATTTAATAGGTCTGCCGGTTTAAGAGATGGAGTTATGTCAGTATTAATGGGTATAGCGGCCAGAAACAGTATAGAAACCGGAAAGCCCGTTAAGATCGAAACTTTAACAGATCTAAAACCAGGTTTAAAACGAATAAATAAGGTGTAGTACTGACGTAATGATGAAACTTTTGGGCAACAAATCATAATTATAATTTATGCAAGCCATACAAACAGCCCTGTGTTCTTTTGGGATGAGTGGAAAGTTATTTCATGCACCCTTTATCTCTGTGAGCCCTAAATTCCATTTGAGGGCCGTTTTGGAGCGGACCAATCAGCTTGCGCATAAGACCTACCCGGGGATTCAAACTTATAGGACCCTGGACGAACTGTTGGCCGATGAGCATATCGAGTTAGTGGTGGTGAATACACCCAATATTACCCATTTTGACTTCGCAAAACAAATCATTCGAGCCGGCAAACACCTGATCGTTGAAAAGCCTTTTA